>DASWYH010000681.1:0-4850 GCA_036405095.1 Gemmata sp.
GTTGGCCTGTTTGCGCAGGTCGGTCATGGTTCCGCAGCCGAGGAGCTGGCCGCGATCCAAAATGCCGATGCGGTCGGCGAGTTCCTGCGCGATGTCGAGCGTGTGCGTGCTCAGGAACACCGTCATGCCTTCGCCGGCGAGCTTGCGGAGCAGGAGCTTGAGTTCCCGGATGCTCTTGGGGTCGAGCCCCACCGTGGGCTCGTCGGCGATCAGCAGCTTCGGCTCGTGAACGAGCGCCGCGGCGAACACCGTGCGCTGGCGCATGCCGTGCGAGTAGCGCTCCGTGAGGTCGTCCACGAACTCATCCAGGTGGAACAGCTCGATCACCTCTTCGATCTTCGCCGCCGTGCGCGCGGCGGGCAGCGCGTAGAGGTCGGCGGTGAACTGGAGGAACTCGCGCCCCGTGAGCTTCTCGTACAGGAACGGCTGATCCGGGACGTAGCTCACGAGCGCGCGGGCCTGGTCGCCATCGGTGCGCACGTCGAACCCGCCGATGCGGACGCGACCCGTGGTCGGGAACAGCAGCCCGCAGAGCATTTTGATGGTGGTGGTCTTCCCGGCGCCGTTCGGTCCGAGGAACGCGAACAGTTCGCCCGCCGGGACGTGCAAGGTGAGATCCTGCACCGCGACCTTCGGACCGTACAGCTTCGTGACGTTGTCGATCTGGATCATGTGAAGAACCTACCCCCCCGGCCCCCCTCCCTGAAGGGAAGGGGGAGAATGCCGTTCGTTTATTCGTTATCCTTTATCCGTGGGCGAATTCTTGCGCTGCTCGGTGAGTCGATCCACGCACACATTTGCGATGCGTTCGAGCGCGCGTGTGATGTGTTCGGTTACGTCTTCGTTGCGGAAACGCATCACGAGCAGACCGAGGCCGGCGAAAGCAAGATCGCGTGCGGCATCATATTCGGCTTGGGTAGCGTGAACGGCGCCGTCCACTTCCACAACCACACCGGCCGCACGGCAGTAGAAATCGGCAATGAAACCGTGCACGATCTGTTGTCGGCGGAAGTGGATCCCACGCAGTCGCGACGCGCGAAGTTGCTCCCATAAGAGGTGCTCGGCGGGCGTCATCTCGCGACGAAGGCGGTACGCGAGTTCGCGTTTGATGGGGTCAACGGTTTGCCCAGTCACGAGGTGCGGAACGGGTGGGCGGTGCGAAGAACCTACCCCCCCCGGCCCCCCCTCCCTGAAGGGAAGGGGGGAGATTGATTCTGTTGCCTCCAGTACGTCGGACACGCGTTCCGATTCGGACGGTGCTGACTGCCCCCTTCCCTTCAGGAAGGGGGGGCCGGGGGGGGTAGGTCTCCGCGTTCGCGGCGCGCGTGGCAGTCGCGGTTTGCGCTCGCTCATCCCTCAATCCTCCCGCTCGAACACGAGCACCTCGCCGCCCTCGAACGCCTCCTGACGGAGCACCTTACCGTCCTTCACCTGGACCCATGTGCGGGCGATCGCCTCGTCCTTGCGCCGGTACTCGATGACCCAGCACGCGATCTCCTGGTGCTGCCACGTCAAGTTTCGCGGGGCATCGGCCACCTCCGCGAGCAGCGGTTCTTTCGGTTTCCCCTTCGCCGTTCCGAGCGAGAGGCCCGTTTTTTCCGCGAGCAGCTTGCGCGCGGCGCTCACGAGCGCGTCCTGGAGGGGGTTGTACTCGTGAACCACCCACGAGTGCATACCGCCGTGGACCCCGCCGATGCGGTTCACCGGTTGCAACGGGTTCAGCGGCTGCCCCTGCTTCACCGGAACCGGTTCCAGATCGCTCGCGAAGTTGCCGAACGAACTCTGGAGTTCGCCGCGGCCCGTCAGCGTACCGCCCGTTACAACCCCGCGCACGTTGATCTCGCCCCAGAACGCCCCTTTGTCCGCACCGGCTTCGAGGCGCCCGCTCAGCGTTTGCTCTTTGAGGTCGCCGGCCCGGGTCATGCGCACGTCCGATATGGCGTTCGGAACTTCGAGTGCGACGGCGCCCTGTTCGAGCCGGAGCTTCGTGTACCGGTAGGTGAACTGGAACTCATCGGTGGCGTCGTGGTACTTCATCAGCGTGGTGAGCTTGCCGATCTCTTTCCCGTTGCGGTACAGGGTCCACTTCGCGGGGAGGTTCTGCTTCGCCTCGTCGGCGAGTTCGATCGCAACCGGGGGCGGACCGGACGCGAACACGCGCGGCCACACGTCGCGGTAAACGACGTAGGCGGTGGTGGCGAGCCAGAACGCAGCGATCCCCGCGACGGCAGTACGCGGCGGCATGAGATTCACCTTCGGCCAAGAACCGGCGAGACGTGAACGCGCGACTTCTCAATCCTAGGTATCAGACGGCGCCCCGGGCAAGACATTTCACCGCCCGACCCAGAACCCACACGCACCGCCCGGGTTGATTCACGGTCCGCACGGTCGGACAATACCCACGTTACCCAACAGCAGGTGAAATAATCATGATCGTCGGTGTTCCGAAGGAAGTGAAGCAGGACGAGTACCGCGTCGCGATGGTGCCCGCGGGCGTGGAGGAGCTGACCCGCGCCGGGCACACCGTGCTGATCCAGAGCGGCGCCGGGTCCGGGTCCGGAATCACCGACGACCAGTACACCGCAACCGGCGCGCAGATCGTTCCCACGGCCGCCGACGTCTGGGCACGCGCGGAACTCATCGTCAAGGTCAAGGAGCCGCTGCCCGACGAGTGGCCCCACATGCGCGCGGGGCAGACGGTGTTCACCTATTTTCACTTCGCGGCCGACCGGCACCTGACCGACGTCGTGCTGAAGTCCGGCATCACCGCGATCGCTTATGAAACGATCCGGGACGCGCGGGGCGCGCTGCCGCTGCTCACCCCGATGAGCGAGGTCGCCGGGCGGATGAGCATTCAGGAGGGCGCGAAGTACCTCGAGCGGCCGTTCGACGGGCGCGGGATCCTGCTCGCGGGCGTTCCCGGCGTGCCCCCGGCGACCGTCTCCGTGATCGGTGCGGGGATCGTCGGCGCGAACGCGGCCCGGGTCGCCGCCGGGCTCGGCGCCAACGTGTTCATCCTGGATGTGAACCTGGACCGCCTGCGGTACATCGACGACGTGATGCCGCAGAACGTGACCACCGTTTTTTCAAATCGGCACAACGTGCTGAGCTGCATTTCCCAGAGCGATTTAGTGATTGGGGCCGTTTTGATTCCCGGTGCGAAAGCCCCCAACCTCGTCCGCCGCGAAGACCTGAAGCGGATGCCGAACCGGGCCGTTGTCATCGACGTTGCGATTGACCAGGGCGGGTGTTTCGAGACGAGCAAGCCGACCACGCACGCGAGCCCCACTTACATCGTGGACGACGTGGTTCATTACTGCGTCACGAACATGCCCGGTGCCGTGGGCCGGACCAGTACCTACGCCCTCACGAACGTCACGCTCCCCTACGCCCTGCAACTGGCGAACAAGGGTCCGGACCGGGCGGCAAAGGAGAACCCGGCGCTGCTCGCGGGGGTGAACATCAAGGCCGGGCAGGTGACGAACCAGGCCGTCGCCGAAACCTTCGGGCTGGAGTGCGTACCGGCCGGGTGAATCGGCCCGGAACACCCACTACCCTTCCGGTGCCGGGGGTGTCGCCCCGTCGGTTTCGGGTTCCCGCGGCGCCATCGGGTTCGCCTATCGCCGGGCTTTTCGGTTCCGCTAGGCAGTTCCGCGCAAAGCCCGCACCCGTCCATAAACTGCTAGTGGTCGCGCGCGGCACCCGGTCGGCCGCGCGGTTCCGTTCTCCCCGACACGAGGAGCTTACCGATGGCGCACACCCTGCCCGCGCTGCCCTACGCATTCGACGCGCTCGAACCCCACATCGACGCGAAGACGATGGAGATCCACAGCCAGAAGCACCACAAGGCGTATGTGGACAACCTGAACAAGGCGCTGGAGTCGGCCCCGGAGCTGGCGAACCAGGACATCGAGACGCTGCTCCGCGGGATCGCGAGCGTTCCGGCTTCGATCAAGCAACAGGTCATCAACAACGGCGGCGGGCACCACAACCACGCGCTGTTCTGGGAAATCATGGGGCCGAACGCCGGCGGCGAACCCACCGGCGCCCTCGCCGATGCGATCAAGGATGCGTTCGGCGACTTCGCCAAACTCAAGGAGACCGTGAAGGCCAACGGCGTCGGTCAGTTCGGCAGCGGGTGGAGCTGGGTCGTGTACAACCCGACCAGTGGGAAGCTCGAAGCGCTCAAGAAGCCGAACCAGGACAGCCCGCTGATGGACGGGCTCGTGCCGGTGCTGGGCGTGGACGTGTGGGAACACGCCTACTACCTGAAGTACCAGAACCTGCGCGCCGCGTACCTCGATGCGTGGTGGAACGTGGTGAACTGGAAAGCGGTCGAAGCCAAGTACGCCGCTGCCAAGGCCGGGAAGTAAGCTCCCAGGGCCCGCACCTCTGGCGGCGCGAGGTGCGAGCCGCGGCCGGAACCGACTGAGATTTCGCTCCCCGCCTTCGGCGCGCGCGGCTACCATCGGAACACCTCTTCCGGGGACCGCGCCATGCTCCATTTCCGCCTCGTTTTCGTCTGGTTTCTCGCGCTGGGTGCGGCACCACTCGTGCGCGGGGTCGAGCCGTGGACCGACAACACGTTGCCCGTTACCGATGGGGTCGCGCTCTGGCTCGACGCATCGCGCGTTGAGGCCGCGTACCAAGCGAACAACGAGAAGTTGCCCGCGAACGGGGCGCTCGCAACGTGGTTCGACGGCTCCGGGAAGGGGCGGCACCTCAAACAACCCGTTGCGAAGGCGCAACCCGCGGTCGCGAAGTTCGGGCGCGGCGCGGTGGTGCGGTTCGACGGCACCGACGACGCGCTCCGCTCCACCGGCGGAAAGGACGAGTTGAAGGTGTTTACG
>DASWYH010000682.1:0-1595 GCA_036405095.1 Gemmata sp.
GCCGTATTCGCAAAACTCGCCTCCGCCCCCGCGCCGCTTGCGAGCCCCGAGAGCGGTCCCGGCGGATGATGCGCTCCTGGGTAGCTCCCGGCGGACAGGGATTATGGCTCGCGGTGTGGGCCGCTCTCCGCGAGCGGTCCGGAACCCGTGGAGCAGTTACCCGATATGCCAAGCTCCGCTCCCAGAGGGAGCGGGCCACACTCCAAGCATTCAACTCCTCGAATTCGACATGGCTACGGGCGGGCCACCGGCAGCGCCCGCTTCGGGTACTCCGGCCGCACGTCCTTCTTCGGCGGGTTCTTCTTCAGCGCCTCCAGCGCCAGCTCAATCGCCTTCTCCAACTGCGGGTCTTTGCCGGCGATCAGGTCCTTCGGCGTCATCGTCACGTCGTAGTCCGGCGCGACGCCCTCGTTCTCGACGATGAAGCCCCCCTCGGGGTCCCAGATCGCGAAACTCGGCGCGGTCACCGTGCCGCCGTCCATGAGGACCGGGTAGCCCGAGATGCCGACCAGCCCGCCCCAGGTGCGCTTCCCGACGAGCGGCCCGAGCCCGAACTTGCGGAACATGTACGGCAGCATGTCGCCGCCGGAACCCGCCCCCTCGTCGATGATCATCACCTTCGGCCCGAACACCGCCGCGCTCGGCGAGCGGTTGTCCGCACCGTACCGCGGCGCCCAGTAGCTCGCGAACGGGCGGCGGAGGATGTCGATGTAGTAGTCGGCGATCTGCCCGCCGCTGTTGAACCGCTCGTCGATGATGAGCGCGTCCTTATCGACCTGTGGGAAGAAGTACCGCTTGAAGTCGGCCATCCCGCCGGCCGCGGTGTCGCGCACGTGAACGTAACCCACCCGCCCGCCGGTCGCCTTCTCGACCTTCTTCAAGTTGCCTTCCACCCAGTCCATGTTGCGCAGGTTGTACTCGCTCGCGATCGGTTCCACGGACACCGTGCGCGACTTGGTGCCGTCCGCGTTCGGCCCGACCGTGAGGTCCGTGAGCTTGCCCGCGGTGTTCTCGAATAGCAAGTAGAGTTCCGTCGGCGCCTTGAGTTCCTTGCCGTTCACCGCCAGGAGGAATTCGCCCTCTTTGACGTTCACACCCGGGGCCGTGAGCGGCGAGCGCATCGCAGCGCTCCAGTTCAGGCCGCCGTAGATCTTCTTGAACTTGTACCGACCGTCCACGATCTCGTAATCGGCGCCGAGCAGCCCGCCGGGCACCGTCTTCCGCTCGAACGGGCGCTCGCCGAAGCTCGTGATGTAGCTGTGACCGACCGCGAGTTCCGAGAGCATCCACCGGATCACGCGGTACAGGTCCGCGCTGCTGGTGAGGTGCGGGAGGAACACCTCGTACTTCTTCTTCATCGCGGGCCAGTCGGCGCCGTGCATGTTCGGGTCGTAGAAGAAATCGCGGTTGATTCGCCACGCTTCTTCAAAGATCTGGTTCCACTCGGCGCGGGGATCGACGCGCACCTCGGTACTGTCAAAGTTCACCTTGCCGTCGCCGCCCGCGCCGCCCGCCGGGCTCGGGGCCGGTGCGGTCGGCAGCCCGCGGCCCCCGCCGTTCGACGCGCCGCCACCACCCGACGCCGACGTGATGAA
>DASWYH010000683.1:0-3695 GCA_036405095.1 Gemmata sp.
CAAGGCGGTGTCAGTACGCCACTCCGGGTAGAGGGTGACGGGGCGGAACGGGTTACCGAAGATGTCGCGCAGAAGAGTGGCTTGGGATCGCTTTTCGACATTGAGTGCGGCGCGCCAAACGGGTGAATTAGGATCGCGCTCCGAAGCCTGAGCGAGAGCTTTCGCTTCTGCTACCGCATCAGCGATCAGACCGACCTGTGATGGTGTGGCTTCGCGCCCGACATGTGCGAGTCCCCAGATAGCCGTACTCGCGAAGGAACCCATTTCGTCGGCAGCTTTCTCCGCAGCGTCTTCAGCGTTCCACCTGTCGCGGGTGTCCTCTGGACCATCGAGTTCGCACTCAATCACGTCCACCAATTCACGGCAGCGCTGATCGGACAGCAGTTCCCAGATCGATCGACAGCAGAAGCACGAAAAAAGCTCCATTCTTCGGCAGGTTGGTTGGTGCTCGTGCATTGCGCGGATCGCTCCAATCGCCTCAAGCATCGGCTCCGGTACTTCACACGATAGCCACTCCGCCTCGGTCATCGATCGTGCGCCCTCTGTGGCCGAACAAATAGCTCACCGGCCCGGCCTTATCCCGGTGAGCGACGCAATTAAAACGGCGCGGCCGGGTCCGGTGCAGCGACCGGTTCGGCCTAACCACCTGAGCCGGAGCGCGACCGCGGAAACTTCTGGCTGCCGTGCTCCAGCAGGTCGTAGCCCCGCCGCCAGCCGAACACCTTGCCGACCGCCTTGAACCCAACGGACTCGTCTTCCAGCACGAACACCCAATCCTTGCCGGCCTCCCGGTCGTTGTGCCAGACCACCCGCAGCCGCTGATTCGGCCACCCAACCGGGCCGGCAATGTGGTCGCTGGCCGCGAGCGTGATCACCATGTTGTCGTGGGCGTGCGGTTCCCCGATGACAACCTCGAACGTGCCGTGCGAGACGAAATAACGCCACCACCGGCAGCCCCGGTCTCGCAGCTCGGCGAGCGCGTCATTCGCGCCCCGAACGTACTCGGCCTGCTTGGCGTCTATCTGGGCGCAGGTCAGCCCACACGGCGTTACTTCATTCGGGTCGAACACCCCGACGCCCTCCGCCTCTGGTTGCCGAACATAAAGCTCACCGGCCCGGCCGCGACTCCAAGCCGCAGCACGGACGCCCGGGGAGCGCGGGAAACAGATCAGATGGCCGGGTCCGGTGCAGCGCCGGGTTCGGCCTTGTCTTGCGGAGCCGACACCTCAGCGGACCCGCGTTTGCCTTGCTCGATGAGGGCTGCGGCGAACGGGTCGGCTGGCGGCAGCCACGCACAACTCGGCCCGTAGGCACCGGCGATCACCGCCCCGACGCGCCGGTAACCTTCCTCGGCCGCGCCTATGTCCCCACGGCTGCGGGCCGCGCAGGCGACATTGCCAAGCGTGCCGATGAGCCCCATGAACACATGCCCGAACAGCTCGCCCCGCGCTGTAGATTGCTCGTGCAGGTATCGCTCGTAGATGCCGATCGCACGCCGCCACAGGGCCTCGGCCTCGTGACTCCACGGCCCGTTCTCGCCGACCCCAGCCAAGCGGACGAGGCTGTCGGCCACCTCGTGGTGATCCGGCCCGAACACGCGCTCGCGAACGGCGAGGGATTGGTGGTAGTACGCCGCTGCATCGGCCAGTCGGTCGTGGCAACAACATTCGCCGGCCAGGTGGTCGAACGCCTCGGCCGCTTGAAGGGCGAGCGGATCGATTTCCCCGCCTGACATCACAGCGCCCTCTGTGGCCGAACATAGAATTAGATTGCGCCGGTGAGAACCTGCTCATTGCGCCGCGCGCAATCTATCACGGAACGCACTGTACCCGCCTTCGGAACCGAACTCAAGCCCCTGATTGCATTTTCGTCCGTTGCTCGTGCGTCGGTGCGTCCGTGTTAGATTGCGCGCGGCGCAATCTAACACGGCAACGGGGTTTTCGCGCGCGGACCGCCGGGAACTTCACTCATCATCTTCTCATTGCTTCGCGACCGCAAAATACGGCCGGCGACCGCTCGCGAGATCGTCCGTCATGCTGCCGCCACTCCCCAGTCACCCAGGAACACCACCCGCTCGATCGGCCCCGCGCCCCAGGCGCCCACCAGCTCCGCCAGCCCGACCCGGCACACCCCCGCGGCCCCGAGGTCACAGGGCACCCCGGGCTCGACCACGCGCACGATGAGGGTCATGGGCCGTTCCTCGTCGTGGGGGCGCTGAAGTCGATCGGGCGCTCGTCGTCCGCGGAGAGCGCTTCGATCGCGCGGTACAGGTCCTCGACCTGCACCAGCAACAGCCCGAACGTCTCCCCCGCGAGCAGCTGGTCGGCGAGGTCGCCGGCGGTCCGGGCGCGCGCGGCGACCGCGGCCCAGACCTCGGCGTCCCACTCCCAGTCGTCCGGGGCCAGCACCATCCGCCGCCAGGACGGCTCCTCGGTCTCCGGTGCGGGGGCTGGAACCCCGGCCTCCGGTTGCTTCCCCTTCTCCTTCTTCCCCTTCGGCTTCTTCTTCTCGGCCGCGGCCTCGGCCACGAGCTGCTTGCGGTCCACCCCGAACGCCTTGAAGAACGCCGCTTCCTCCTTACTCACGTTGTCGCGGGCGTACTCGGCGCCCCAGCTCCAGGTGCGCCGGGTGGCCGCCAGCTCGGCCACGAGGGCGATCAGGTCCCGGGGCTCGGTGAGCTTGCACGCGAGCTGCGCGACGGCGTCCCGGTCCGAGCCCGTGCCCTTGTCGAGCCCGCGCCGCTTCACCACCACGCGGCACGAGTCGGCCCCGGCGAAGTCGGCGACCGTGGCCGCGACCTGTTGCAGGAGCGGCACCCCGCCCTGGAACACCGCGAACCCGGGCGGCAGCTTGTCCCGCACCGCGTCCGCGATCATGCCGTTGGCCACGATCCCGGCCGCGCGCCCGATCTCGGCCTTCTTGCGGCGCTCGCGCTGCTCCTTGGCGTACGTGTCGTTCGCGGGGGCGCTGGCCCCGATCTGGTGCTCGTCCTTCAGGATCTTCTTGGCGAGGTCCTCTTTGACCAGCTCGAACGGGGTGCCGGTCCTCGGGCCGACCGCGATCACGATCTTGTCGTTGGGCACGTGGCCCTTGAGCAGGGTGCGGTAGGTGCGGCGCTTGCTGTCGGCGAAGCACGTCTCGTCGAGGTTCACGTAGCCCGAGTTGTACACGAGCTCGTCGCCGCTGCCCCAGTTCCGGAACGCCTTCTCCGCGTCCTTCTTGGCCAGGAGCGGCTTCCCGCTGTCCCGGGCCTTCGCGAGCACCTGTGTGTTCCAGGCGGCCTCCTTGGCCCGGTAGCAGTCGAGGTCCAGGCACACGTCGGCCCGCACCCCGTCCGCGACCGCCTCCGGGTCGTTGCCCGCGCGCTTCGGGCACCCGTCGCAGGTCCCGGCCCCGGGCACCAGGTCCAGGGCCTTGCGCGAGAACGGGGCCGATTTGAGCTCCTTCTGGAACCGGTCCGTGACGAGCGCCTTCACCTCCCGGTAGCTGAGCGGGTCGTCCCGGCGGCCCCCGGGTTCCCGGCCGGCTTCGAGCGCCCGGACGGCCTCGTCCAGCTGGTCCGACGTGCCGTACCGGAACCCCAGCATGGCGCTCGCCGCGGCCCGCTGGCGGCTCCGCTCGCCGTGGACCCGGGCCACCAGCTCCGCCGAGGCCCGCGCGAACGCGCCCGCGTCGATGGCGGCCAGCGCCCAGGC
>DASWYH010000684.1:0-4643 GCA_036405095.1 Gemmata sp.
GGTCGGGCAGCTCTACGACCAACTCGCCAACCTGAAGACCTCGAACTACCGTCAGAACCTCCTGACCTTCGCCGAAAACACCGGCCGCGGCAACCAGGCCCTCGAACTCGCGTCCGTACAGGACCTGGAGTACGGCCAGAACCAGCGGCAACAGCGGCTGTCCGGTGTGGCGGGCGCACAAGCGTTCGACCCTCGGTTCCTCGGCCAGCAGTTGGCTCAGGTGCGAGCACAAATCGGCGCGGCCACCGAGCGTCAGCAGGAGGCGTTCGAGAAGACCGGCGGCAAGGGCACGGAGTTCGGCGCGGCGGCGGAAGAGGTGCTGCGGCTCAAGGACCGGGCCGCGAACCTCCAGCAGGCGCTCAAGAACCTGTCCGATGTGGCCGAGCGAAACACGGTCATCCAGGAGAAACTGAACCGTCTTAAGCAGGAGGAGGACGGGAGGCTCGGGCTGGCCGAGAGGTTGGCCACGGCGTCGCCGGAAGAGCGGCTGCGGCTCAACCAGGGGGCAATTCTGGCTAACGCGGCCAACAACCGCGGTTCGTTGGACGGGTTCTCGGCAGACCAGAACCGGCTCATCTTCGACTTCTTGAACGCAGCCCGGGGCGTGACGCTGACCGGGTTCAACGGGGCGCCGCGTGCCGATGACGTGCGCAACAACATCTTGAAGGGTGGGCAGCTCGGGGCCGCGTTCCAACTGACTGCCGCTCAGAAGCAGGAGCGGGCGGCGCTCCAGGGTGTGCAGGCAGCTCGGGGTAAGACTGCGGAAGAGGCTGTCGCCGAGCTGATTGCCCACCAGGAGTCGGGTTCGGCCGAACTGTTCCGCAACCTCCAGCAACAGCAGGCGCAGTTTTTCAGCAAGCTGGAGCGGCTGCTCCTCGGCGTGAAGAAAACGGACGTGGAGAACTCCATCGCCCGCGTCCAGGCCGACAAGGCGGTGCTCGAAGAAAAGGGTGGGGCGCGTGCCCTTCTGGGCGGTGTCGGTGTGACCACCACGGCCCAACTGGAGGCGCTAGGCAGCAAGAGCGGACAGATTGAGGAGCTGCGCACGGCCATCGCCGCACAAAAAGCCAACCTGGACAACCTGAAGACCAGCCAGGGCCAGCTCGGCGAGTTCCGTCGGTTTACCGGCGGACAGAACCTCGACGACTGGCTGCTGTCGAACAACATCAAAGGTGACCAATCCAAGCGGATTCGAGAACGCACCGAAAGCCTGCTCGACGAGACCGGCACCAAGTACGACCAGATGCGGGACGAGCTGAATGGCCGCACGAAGTACGGTTCGGTCGAGCGCAATCAAGGTATGGACAGGATTTATCAAGCGGCCCTGAACCAAGCCATTGTCGAGGAGACGTGGAAGAGCGACAGCAAGCCGGTTCAGGACGCCCGCGACAAGCTCAAGGGCATCGCCGGAGTGGACCCGCAGAAGATTGTCGAGACGCTCCAGGGGCCGAACGCTGATGCGTTCGTGAAGGGCCTCAAGGCGTTCGACAGCACCGGAAACAAGATTGAGGACTTCGGGGCCAAGCTCGCCGCCATCAACGCCGAGCTGGCGAAGCTCGGCGAGCAGCTGAAGGCGATTAACACGGCTCCGGCCCCGGCGGCTCCGGTCACCCGTGCCTACGGCGGGGACATCTTCCGCCCGGTCGGGACGGACACCGTGCCGGCGATGCTGACGCCGGGCGAGTTCGTGATTAACGCCCGGTCTGCGTCCGCGAACGCGGCGCTGTTGCACCGCATCAACGAGGCCCGCGGCCCGGTGTACCTCGCCGGTGGCGGTCGTGCCCGCAAGGAGACCATCTCCGAGGAGGTCCAGCGCGAAATCCGCGAGCGCAAGGAGGCTGCGGCTCGTCGTGACGACCCCCGTAACGAGCTGACGACCGCAGCGGCGCTGAGCCCGTTCGGTCGGGCCGCGCAGGAGCTGGCTGCCGAGGCCGGGGAGCGTCGGGAGCGGGGGCGGCAGGCCCGTGAGGCGGCGAACCGCCGGAGCGACATCACCGGGCGCCCGACGGCTCTGGTGCCGCTCAGCGAGCTGCGCCGGTATCGGGCCATCGGTCGGGCCTTGGGTCTGGGTGCCCGCCCGGACGTGGATGATGTCAAGCGGCGCCTCGCCCGAGACGCCGCGGATACTGCCGCCGGCGACCTCGTGGCGGCGGGTCAAATCCGCAACTTCAACCGGCGGGCCGGGGCGTTCGATGGTATCCGTCGGCCGGGCGACGAGGGCCAGCGGGCCATCGCGGGTCGGGTGGCGGCGGTCGAGGACCGGTCGTTCGAGGAGCGGTTCCGGACCGACGAGGCCCTGCGGCGGTACGCGGCCGCTCGGGTGGCCCGCAATGCCGGGGCCAACATCAAACGGTTCGCTGCTGGCGGGCTCGTCGGTGGTGCGGGGGCGGGCGACACCGTGCCCTCCCTGCTCACTCCGGGCGAGTTCGTGCTGAACACGGCCACGGTCGCGCGGATTGGTGCTCACAACGTGGCCCGGTTCAACGAGGGTGGTCCGGTCGGCCACGTCAGCTACCTCGCGAACGGCGGTCAGGCCCAAACCAACACTGGTTCGTCCGGCGGCGGCACGGTCTCGTTTACGGGCGAGGCGGTGAAGGCGATGGGCGACCTGTCCTCGACGCTGTCCCAGTTCGTTCAGCAGGCGGGTGGGTTCGGTCAGGCGGCTCAGCAACTGGCGCAGACGTTCAACGTGTTCGCTGGCTCGGCCCAGGCGTTGGCACAGGCGATGAACAACATGCCGAAGAGCCTGACCATTCAGGGCACGCACCAAGTGAACGTGGTCATCAACGGGGCCGAGGTGATGTCCAAGCTGACGCCGGAGATTCAGCAGCTGGTGCTGTCGAGCGTCAAGGAGCAGGTCGGCCGGGTGTTCAAGGAGCACCTGCCCGATGCGGGCGTGACCATCCAGTGACCAGTGAGAGAGTGATGCAGTCGATTTCGGTTTTCCGCGCCGAGCGCGAGGCGGGTCTTGAGCAGACGATTCGGGCCAGTGCCCGGGTCGCCTGGGCGTCGGTTGTTCGCGGGGGCGAGCCGCGCCCCCTCCCTCAGCAGACGATGGCCCGGCTGAGGGCCAAACAACAACAGTTTGTGACGGCGGCTTCGGGCGACATTGACCTGTACCACCTGACCACCATTCTCTGCACGGTCGGGTGGAACAAGAACGACGACGTGTTCGACCCGGTCGAGACCTGGGTGGCCCGTCGGACGCCCGAGGACAAGCAGCTCAACTACGAGCACGACGACTCGAAAATCATCGGGCACATCACCAGCAACAGCGTGATGGACGCCGACGGGAAGACGCTGGCCGACGACACGGTCATCGACGACCTGCCGGCCAAGTTCCACGTCGTCACCGCGGGGGTGCTGTACAAGCACTGGCAGACCCCCGAACTCCAGCAGCGCATGGACACGCTCCTCGCGGAAATTGCCGAGGGCAAGTGGTTCGTCTCGATGGAGTGCCTCTTCAAGGGCTTCGATTACGCGCTGAAAGACGCGTCTGGTGCGACCCGCGTGGTGGCCCGGAACGAGCGCACCGCCTTCCTCTCGAAGCACCTCCGCTGCTACGGCGGGACCGGCCAGTACGACGGGTACAAGGTGGGCCGCTTGATGCGGAACATCGTGTTCTCGGGCAAGGGCATGGTCCGCAACCCAGCCAATCCGGAGTCCGTGATTCTCAGCGCCCCGAAGGCCGAGTCGCTCGAAACGGCGGTCGCGAACTGGTACGGGAGCCGGGCGGCGGGCGTCACGGGTCACGACACGGGGACGCTGACGGGGCTGTCACCGGTCCAGCGGGACATCGTGCGTTATGTGCGGGGGCGGTGATTGAGCAGGAGAGGCGGGTGCGTGTGGACGCCGCGAAGGACCGCGTAGGGATGTAGGGGCGAAGGGGCGAAGTGCGAGGGTCGAAAGCGGAGACCTATTTTGGGGCCTCGGTTTGAATGAGTCTTCGTCTTGAAGGCTTTCATTCTTACCGTCTACCAATCGGATGGGTGCTGACTTGAGATGATTTGCCTCAACACCCATTGTTCTCTGCTAAATAAATACACTTGCTCGACGACCCGCGGCAACCATCTCATCCGTTTCTCATCACTTCCCCATTCGAGTCGAGAGCCACTTGACACGGTGGTCCAGCCGGTGCGTTGGTGGGCCGGCGGTAGTTTTGCTGAGACAGCCTCTTGAGCCTCTCCTGCTCAATCGACGCCGAGGAAACGGCATTGGGTTATTCGGCCGAATGCCCGGCGGAATTCGGTTCGAGAAGCCGAATTCGACTCCCGAATTCGGGGGGCGCGCAACCGGGATAATCGTTTTGCGGCGGTTCCACGACCTCGCGGTGTATTGTCCTTCGTCACAGAGGGCACAGCGTGAGAGAAGAATGGCGGCCCCTCGCCGGGTACGAGGGGCGGTACGAGGTGAGCAATCAGGGCCGGGTCAAGAACGTCCGTTCGGGGCGCGTTCACACGGGGGTGCTGACCGCCGA
Source organism: Gemmata sp. (assembly GCA_036405095.1). Taxonomy (GTDB): domain Bacteria; phylum Planctomycetota; class Planctomycetia; order Gemmatales; family Gemmataceae; genus Gemmata. The sequence continues at coordinate 4,478 of DASWYH010000684.1, forward strand.
TGGCTACCTCGTCGTGCGGCTGACTCGCGGCCCCGGTCACAAACGCGCGCACTCCTTGAGCCGGCTCGTGTGCGCTGCGTTCAATGGCTCGCCGCCCTCCCGGAATCACGTCGTGACGCACTTGAGCGGCGAAAAAATCGACTGTCGGGCGCAGAACCTGACATGG
>DASWYH010000685.1:0-1889 GCA_036405095.1 Gemmata sp.
GTGCAGGCCCCGAGTCACGCCACTTCCCCCAAAGTCTCACATCGCTTTCAGAAATGGCGACCGGCGCTTCGATTGGATCACCTGGGCACCGAACCTCAAACGCGAACAGCCCCGCGCCGGAGACACTCATAAATCGGCAAAACTCGTTACACGGGCGTTAAATCGGGCGGTTCCGGGTCGTCATTCCTTTTTGAACCCGTTGCAGTGGTCGGGTAAAGTGGGATGTGAATCGTGAACCCCGCATGACCGGCTGATGAAGCTTCTTTTCCGGTTACTGGAAGGCGTTCGACCATGCGCTTGCACCCCCTCTTTTGCGCCACGGCCTGTGCGGTCGGCCTGCTCTCGGCCCCTCTTTCTGCACAAGAGCCGATCCGGTTCGCACGCACGCCGGACATCTCCCCCGACGGCAAGACGATCGCATTCAGCTACCTCGGCGACATCTGGACCGTGGAAGCGATCGGCGGGGTGGCCCGCCCGGTCACGATGCACGAGGCCCACGACGTGAACCCGGTGTTCAGCCCCGACGGGAAGCACATCGCGTTCTCCGCGAACCGCTTCGGGCAGTACGACGTGTTCGTCGTGTCCGCCGCCGGCGGGAAGCCGCGCCGGCTCACCTTCGACCACGCGCCCGACATGGTCACCGGGTGGACGCCGGACGGTAAGGGGGTGGTGTTTTCGTCGCCGCGCTCGGCAGCGTACCCGAGCAATACGGAGTGCTTCGTGGTGCCGGTCGAGGGCGGGGCCGAGCGGAAGCTGAACCTGTTCGACGCGAAAGAGGCGCACTTCGCACCTTCGGGGAACGCGGTTGCGTTCGTGCGCGGCCCCGGAACATGGTATCGCCGCGGTTACCGGGGATCGAGCAATGACGACATCTGGATCAGCAGCGCCGACGGCACCAACCCCCGGCGCGTCACCACCTTCGACGGGCAGGACAGCTACCCGATGTTCAGCCCCGACGCGCGCAAGCTCTTCTACGTGACCGAGAACGGCAGCAAACCGGGCTGCGCGAACCTCGTGTGCCAGAACCTCACCCCCGAGTTCACCCCCGCGGGACCGGTCACGCGCCTGACGGTACACGCCGATGACACCGTGCGCCGGGCGCGCGTGTCCGCGAACGGGGAGTGGATCGTGTACGAACTTGGGGCGGATCTGTGGGTCGTGGGGACGAAAACCGACAGCCCCCCGCGCAAGCTCGCGATCGAGGTGAACGCCGACGACAAGTCGAACACCGAGCGCAACGTTACCTTCACCCGCGACGCCACGGAGTACGCGCTTGCGCCCGACGAACAGCACGCGGTGCTGGTGGTCCACGGGCAACTGTTCCTCACGAAGCTGACCGGCGGCGGGAAGTCCACCCGGCTCACCGAACACGAGTTCGCCGACTCGAACCCGGCGTGGTCCCCGGACGGGAAGAAGATCCTTTTCGCCTCCGACCGGAACGGCACTACCGATTTGTACCTGCTCGAAGCGGACGACCCGGAGCACCCGGAACTGACGAAGGCCCACAAGTTCAAAACGACGCGCCTCACGAACACGGGCGCGGAGGAACTCAGCCCGACGTTCAGCCCGAAGGGCGACCGGGTCGCGTTCGTGCGCGAGGGCAAGCTGTGGCTCATGAAGCCGGACGGGACCGACCAAACGGTTCTGGTGGGCGCGCAGAAGGTGCTCGATTACGACTGGGCGCCGGACGGGAAGCACATCGCGTACTGCCGCATGGACGGCTCGTTCTCGGCGGAGATCTACATCACGGCGACCGACGGCACCGGATCACCCGTCAACGTCTCCCGGCACGCCACCTGGAACAGTGACGTGTCGTGGAGCCGCACGAACGGGAAGCTCTCGTTCGTGGGCCAGCGCCGCGGGACGTATGGCGTTCACGTCGTCTCGCT
>DASWYH010000686.1:0-3656 GCA_036405095.1 Gemmata sp.
TGTGCGGGGCTGCTCGCCGCGGCACTCGTCGGCTCGTCCGTCCTGCCGGCCACTCCGGCCCCCGCCCAAGACAAGAAGAAGGGGGCGGGCGGCCCGAAGCACGTGTTCTCGTGCCCGCCCCCGGACCACCCGTTCGACGTGATCCTCGCACGGCCGACCGACACGTCCGTGACGGTCAGCGTGCTCACGTATAAGCCGACCGACGCTTACATCACGTACGGCACCGAGTCCGGGAAGCCCGCCGGGAAGACGGACACGCGGTCGCTCAAGCCGGCAGAGCCCGCGGAGTTCGGGCTGAAGGGGCTCAGGCCCGACACGCGGTACTTCTACCGCCTGCGCACCCGCACCGGGGACGCGAAGGAGTTCGTCGCCGACGCGGAGCGGTCGTTTCACACGCAACGGAGGGCGGGCGGCCCGTTCGTGTTCACCGTACAGTCCGACTCGCACCTCGACCAGGCGAGCCGGCCCGCGGTGTACGAGCGAACGCTCGCCAACGCCCTCGCCGACCGGCCCGACTTCCACATCGACGTGGGCGACACGTTCATGACCGACAAGTACGAGGCGTTCAGGGACGCACTCCCGCAGTACGTGGCCCAGCGGTACTACTTCGGCCGCGTCGCGCACTCGGCCCCGCTGTTCCTCGTGCTGGGGAACCACGACGGCGAGCGGCTCGACCGCTCCGACGGGACCGCCGACTGCATGCCCGTGTGGTCGTGCTTGACCCGCAAGAAGTACTTCCCGAACCCGTACCCGGACGGGTTCTACACCGGGAACAAGACAGAATTGAAGCACGTCGGCCGGGTCGAGAACTACTACGCGTGGGAGTGGGGCGACGCCCTGTTCGTGGCCCTCGACCCGTTCTGGACGACCGGACGGGTGGGCAAGAACCAGGCCGACGGGAACTGGGCACGGACGCTCGGCAAAGAGCAGTACGACTGGCTGGCGAAAACCCTCGCGAACTCGAAAGCGAAGTTCAAGTTCGTGTTCATCCACCACCTGGTCGGCGGGCTCGACGACTCCGGCCGCGGCGGGAGCGAGGCGGCGGTGCTGTACGAGTGGGGCGGCAAGGGGAAGGACGGCAAGGATCAGTTCAGGGACAAGCGGCCGGGCTGGGAGATGCCCATCCACCAACTCCTCGTCAACCACAAGGTGTCGGCCGTGTTCCACGGGCACGACCACTTCTACGCGCACCAGGAGCTGGACGACGTGAAGTACGTCATGGTGCCGCAACCGGGGCACCCCGGCGGCGACCGCCTCCGCAACGCCGACGAGTACGGGTACGTCCGCGGCGACTTCCTGCCCCCGGCCGGGCACGTCCGGGTGTCGGTGACCGCGGAAAAGGCGACGGTCGAATACATCCGCACATACCTACCGCAGTCCGAGACTGCCACAGAGAAGAACGGGCACGTGGCCCACTCGTTTACGGTCCGGTCGTCGCCTTGAGTCGTCCCGAACGGTCGCCCGCGTGCCGGGGAAGACCCGGCACGCCGCGATCACGACCAGCAGGGCCGCGGCCTTCTTCTACCCCCAGCCGCCTGAGCCTGCCCGTCCCGGCCTCGATCGTCCGCAGCCACTGCCCGCCGGTGCGGTCGCCGTCGTGGAGCGGGACGAACTCGGCGAACGCCCAGCGGTGGTCGGCCCCGGCGTTCGGGCCGCCGATCCGTGCGTACTCGAACAGATTCGGCTCGACTACCAAGGCGGTCCGTCGGTGGCCTCCAGTTCGGGGAGACGGCCCGCAGGGACCGCCACCCGCATCGACCGGGCGACGCCGGGTTCCCTGGTGATCAGTCCGAGTTCTTCGAGCTTCACCACCATGGCGTGGGCTGCGGGAGCCGTCACGCCGAAGAAGGCCCGCAGGTCGGACTCGGCCGGGCCGCGGCGGTGCAACTTCCGGTACAGGTGGATGAAAGCCAGGAACTGTCCCTGACGGGCCGTGAACGTCGCCGCCCGGCGATCCCGGCTCGGCTCGACAGGGGCGGCGGGTGACGCCGTGGCGGCCTCGGCCTTCGCCGCTTTCTGCCTCGGAGCGAGCGGTTCAGAACTCAGGTCGTACTCGGCGGTCCAGAAGTCGATGATGCCCCGGACGAACGGGATCGAGGCCGAGATGAGCCCCGTGCCCTCGCTCGGCGTGTACCGCTCGGCGTACTGGCGTGCGGTCTGATACGCCCACGTGCCGACTTCTTGCCGGTGAGCAAGAACGCACGACAGGGCGTACTCGAAGAGCAAGAGGTTGGCGTCGGTAATCAACCGCACCGCCCCGAACGGGATGTTGCGGTGCTCGTCCCGCATCCGGCCGTGTAACGCGGACAGCGTCCGGCGGGTTGTTTCGTCCGGCGACCGGAGCCAGGCGTCCATCTCATCCAGGGCCTGCACCATCATCTGCCGGTGGCTCGACTCGATCGCGGTCGGCTCAGAGGACTTCGGTTGCTCCATTGCCTCGTAAGTGCGACGGGCGAGGGACGCGACGAAGCGGTGTGCGACTTCGGGTTCCCGGCACAGGCTCTTCAGAACGGTGAGCCGGGTGATGGCCACCCCAGCGACTTTGACGGATCTCGTCGGGCAGACCCGCCAGCTTGCGGATGCGCTGCACATCGTCGCGGGACGGTGGAGGCTTCATGACGGTATCGTGGGGGCTTCAGAGGGGCGGCAGGTACAGCGACACCACCAGAATACCCTCCAGGCGGACTGAGGAGGACGGGGTGAGTAGTGGCGGTGTTGCACCCGGTCCAGTGTTCCGTGCCGACCGAAATGAACGTCTCCGTTGCTGCCACTCGATGGCGTCGCGGAACGAATCCAAAAACCACTTTTGGGATCGTGAGAGGAACGATGGGCTCGCGGTCGAGTGACGGGCTGAAACCGAGGGCTGTGGTACTCGACTTGTGGTCGATGACCTGCCAGCGGCTGGCGTCTGATCGCGGTGCGCGTGAGGGGAGACAAGTTACGACTGCCGACGCGGTCTTCACGCGGCTGGAACCCACCCGGCCACACTCGGTCGCGGCTTGCAGCGCAGTCAGAAACGGGGAAAAGCGGATGGAGAAAACGAAAACGTCCCAGCAAGCCTGGGGCCTGAGGTTTGGTGCACTCTGCATTGCACCCTTCACGAAATCCCTATTTTCCAAGTACACCCGAGAGGATTTGAACCTCTAACCCTCGGTTCCGAAGCTTGGGGATTGAGATTGGTTTTGCTGGAAATCACAGCGTTTTTGAGCCTCTGGCATTGGAGGAAAGTGCACCAAATGGTACATTTCGTACAGGTTTGGTGCACGAATGGTGCAGAGGATTGATGGTCATGGCACGCCCCGCAAAGCCCTGGTTCCGTGAGCAGACCAGCTGGTGGATGGTGAAGATCGACGGCACGCAGACGAAGTTGCTCCAGGGGCCGCGGGACGAGGCGCACCGCCTCCTCGCGGAGGAGAAGTTCGCCGAACTGCGGAAGCTCATCCGGGTGGCCCCGCAGGCGTCCACCGCCCGCACCGCCGACATCGTCGAGGCGTACCTCGCGTGGTCGCGGCAGCACCTTAGTGACTGTCCCATAAGTGGTCGTCACGCGGCTTTGTGATATTGGAACTCGGGATCGGTCTGTTTGGGTTCGAGTCGGTTGAGCATGAGGTGGATCATGGCCAACTTGATGAACGCTTCTGACGACATCACGCTCT
>DASWYH010000687.1:0-1993 GCA_036405095.1 Gemmata sp.
GCCGACACCGGTGTCGGTGATCTCGATCACCACTGCCGGGCGCCCACCGGGCAGCACGCCAGACCGCACCCGGGGCACCAGCCGCCCGCCCTGGGGCATGGCGTCCACGGCGTTCGTGAACAGGTTCAGGAACACCTGCCGCAGGTGCTGGCGGTCCGCGTGGATCAGCGTGACCCCGTGGGCGAACTCGGGTTCCACCTGGACGCCGCGCTTGCGGAGGTGGTGGGCGATCAGGTCGACCGTCTTGGCCACCTCCTCGCACACGTCCACCGTGGACACCTGGTCGCGCCCGGCCCGGCTGAACTGGAGCAGGTTCGCCACGAGGCCCGCCATGCGCTCGATTTCGCTTTCGACCACTTCGAGCGGCTTGCGCCGCGGGTCGTCGGGCGGGGTCTTCGCGAGTAACCCCTCAATGCGCAGGCTCACCGTTCCGAGGGGGTTGTTCAGCTCGTGGGCGATGCTCGCGGCCAGTTCGCCCACCCCCGCGAGCTTGGCCGCCTGCCACAGTTGCTGTGTCGTGGCGCGCAGCTCCTCGGTTTTTGCCTGCAACTCGGTCAGCGCCTGTTCGCGCTGCCGGGCCGTTTCTCGGAGCTGCTCTTCGGCCCGTGCACGCGCTTCGGCGAGTTCCGCCTGCGCGCGGAGGTGCTCCAGTTCGCGCTGGGCGGCCTCATACCGCTTGCGCTCGCTCGCGTCCCGGACGATCGCGGTGAACAACAGGTCCGGGCCGGTCCCGAACTTCGAAATGGACACCTCCGCCGGGAACTCGGTGCCGTCCTTGCGGCGCCCGAACACCTCGCGCCGCGCGCCCATGAGCCGGGCGGTCGAAGGGGAGCGCGCGAACTCGTCCATCTGGGCCGGGTGCCGCTCCCGATACCGCTCGGGCAGGAGCAGGTCGATCGATTGCCCGAGTATCTCCTCGGCACCGTACCCGAACAGGACGGTCGCGCCGCGGTTAAACAGGACGATCTCGCGCCGCTCATTGGCGGTCACGATCCCGTCCTCGGCGATATCGAGAATGTCGGCGAGCTGGAACAGGGAGATGCGCGCGAGCACGGGGCTCCTGCTGGTCGGTCCCGCGGGGTGTGGGGCGTCCGATCGTGTAGGGTCGAGCAACATTTCGGACCCGCCTCATCCTTTCCGATCTGGACCCCGGCGTCAACGGTTCTCCCGGCGGCGGGCGCAATATTCGGTGTCAGTGCGAGTGCGCTTTGCGGAACAACAGGTGGCTGAACCAGAACAGGATCGTGACCAACACGGCCCCGAAGCCCAACATGATGAGCGTCTGCATACCGGCCTCCACAAGTGCCTGCGGTAGCAAAGGCTATTGCAATCGGTGTGCCAGTAGCCGGCCCCTGCGTGTGTGCCGGTTGTGCTCGAAATGCGGCCCGTTTTTGACCCCGGCGGACCTTGGGGTGTGCGATTGTGGCACCCGACCTGTACCCCCGCGGGCGACTCTGGCACGGCGGGCACCCCCGGAGGCGCGTTCCCGTGTCTGCAATCGCTCCGCACGGCCGCGGCCCGTTCCGGCATGGTACTTGCGGGACCAGCGAACACTTTTGAAGGGGCGACACTCGGACGGGGCCGCAACTTCGCCACCCACCGCGGAGCAAAAAATGAAACGTGATGAGAACGACGTGGTGCGAGCCTATTCAGGGCCGCTGGTGCTGGTCGAGGTCTACAAAGGCACACTCGAAGAAGCCGGTATCACGTGCCGGGTGGTGGGAACGGAGCTGACCGGGAGCTTCGGTTCCGCGCTGTCGGCGTCGGTCGAGCTGTGGGTTCACAGCGGCGATTTGGCACGGGCGCAGGAGCTGATCGCACGCGAGGAGCGGGCGAAGGGCGAGGCGCCTCACAACCAGTTCCCCCACCCGACGAGCGCCCCGAACCCGGGTCCGGCCCCACTCCGCCACGAACCGTATGTCAATCCTGACCCCGGGGCGTAAGAGCTCTTGAAGTTCCAACCCGGCACGACGGGGAGGCGGTTCCACGAACC
>DASWYH010000688.1:0-5740 GCA_036405095.1 Gemmata sp.
GCAACCAGACCGGCGTGTCGTCGATCAGGGCGGCCGCCGGGGGGCGGAACCCGTGCGAGAGCCGCATGTGGTCGGTGAACCAGCGCTCTTCGGCGGTTGCGGTGCCGGGGGCGAACACCCAGGTGGCCCGGAGGAACCGGCGCCACGTCTCGGACCCGAGGTAGCGGTCCGCGGCCCAGTCGGTGAGGCACGCGACCGCGAGGACGGTGCCGACGACGGCGCCCCACCGCGCGCCGCCCCACGCGAGCCGGATGAGTTGCTCCGTGAGCCGCCAGCGCTGGAGCTGTCCGAGTAGGTGCTTCATACGAACCGTGTCCCGCTGAACCGTCGTGTTCTTTTCGTACCCTCTCCCCTTGCGGGAGAGGGCCATAAAGCCTGGGCGCCGCCCGATACTGACCCCCGGCGCTAACTCAGCCCGCTGAACTTCCGCAGGAACCATTCGAGCGACAGCAGCCCGATGAGCAGGAACAGTGCCCACCGGTTCCACAAGATGATCTCGTCCCGGCGGGTGAACGTCGCGAGCTGCGTCTTCACGTCGCCGGGCAGCCTGTACAGGTCTTCCTCGCGGTAAAACTTGCCGGGGCGTTCGGCGGTGCCGCTCTCGGCGGCGAGCTTTGCCATGTCGGCTTCCGCGAGGCCCCCCGGCGACTGCTCGTGGTCCGGCGGCAGGCTCACGCGGTATTCGAGCGTGGCGGGGGACTTGTTGTTCGGCGACACGTGCAGCTTGAACCGGCCCGCCTGGTTGAACGCCAGCGGGGCCACGTACTCGCCGTTCTGCCCGTGCAGCTTCTGGAGCTTCACCGGGGTGCGAAAGTCCTTGTCGTTCTCGTTCGCCCCGACCCGCTCCAGGGTCGCTTCGATCTCCTCGGCCGTGAACGGTTTGAAGTTCTCGTCGAGCACCCGCGCGTACACCTGCCCGCTCTTGCCCTGAACCGGTTCCAGGGTGTCGAGCGACACCTGTGTCAGCTTCGTGCCCACCATGCGGGGCACACCGGCCTGGTACACGCACTGGCTCCAGAACCGGCCGAAGTACCGGTCGGCCTCGTTGAACCGCCACTTCCACGTGTCGTCGAACGCGCTGAACAGCACGTACCCCTTGCCGTAGTAGTGCCCCGCGAGCAGCGGCACCGGGCGGTTGTCGGGGTCGGGCGTGCGCGCCGTCGGGTGGACCAGGAACGGTTCCGCACCGGGTTTCAACCGCGTTACGGGGTAGTACCACTCGATCGGCTGGAGCCGCTTCTTTTGGGTGGTGCGGTTCGGCTCGGTCGCGGGCTCGGTCGCGGGCGCGTCGTCCGCGCCCGCTTTGAGAACGCGCCCCCACAGCGCGGCGTTGTCGAGGGGGTCGTCTTCGAGGGCCACGAGCGGGTTGCGCACCGCGTTGGGCGCCAGCGCGGGCACGAACGGCTGATTGTACCGGCCCTCCGGCGGCTGGATCGGGAACTTCACCGGCAGCGCTTCCACCGGGAGCACGTCGGCGATGCTGGGCTGCCCGCGCTCGGCCCCGAGCCACTCTTGCGGCGCGTGGACCTTCCCGGCGATGTGGATCAGCCCGCCCCCTTCCGCCACGAACTCCTTGATGACCTGTTGCTGCTCCGGGGAGAAGAACTTGCCCGGGATGTCGCCGACGATGAGCAGGTCGTACTTGTTGATGAGCATGCGGAACTCTTCGCGCTCCAGGGCGAGCGTGCCGTTGAGCTGGCGCGTGAACTCGGGGAGCCACGGGTCCCCGAGCTTCATCGCCTCGCGGTCGCCCTCGGTGAGGAAGAACTGCGCGTCCACCCGCCGGTCCCGCTGGAGCGCCCGCATGAGGAACTGGAAGTCCTTCCGCGGCAGCCCCTCGACCATCAGTACCTGGAGCTTCTTCCCGACCACCTGCGAGGGCTTCGTGGTGGTGTCGGTGAGCGTGTCGAGAGCGACCCCGGCGCCCTCGGGCTTGACCGTGACCGTGACCGTGATTTCTTGTTTCTTGGACGCCGCGTCTTCTTTTGTGGGCACGAAACTGAGCAGCTCGCGGATGTTGTCGCCCTCGCGGACCGGGAGCCCGCGCTTGGCGGCCACCTCGCGGTCGCCGAACTTCGCCACGATATCGACCTTGCCCGCCGGGACGCCCTTCACGGCGTAGCGCACCGGGATGGTCACGATGTCGTCGAGGAACACGGACTCGGGGACGCCCGCGTCGCGGAGCCGGAGCTGGCCGAACGACGAACTCCCGACCCCGTAGATGTAGAGCGGGATCTTGCGCTCGCGGTACTTCTCGGCGAGTTCGGCGAGGCTCTTGCCGCCGCCGTTCTCGCGCCCGTCGGTGACCACTACCACCGCGGCCGGGAGGTCGTTGGCGTCGCGGTTGAGCAGCTCCAGCGCGGCGCTCACGAGGGCGGTGCGCGGTTGGTCCGGGGGTATCGCGTCGAGCCATCCGAGTTCGTTGGGGTCTTTCCCGCCGGAGCGGGACGCGCCGAACGTGGATATCTCCAGCGGCCCGACCTTCTTGAGCTGGTCGAACAGATCGAGGCGCGGGTTGGTGAGGGCCTTGCGGGCGATATCGAACCGCGACGGGCGCTCGTCCGGTTTGCTCCCGGCCGCGGTCGCGAACGAGTCGCCGGGGAAGGGCTTGTTCGGTTCGACCCGGTCGAACGCGATCGCCTCGCGCCACTGGTCCTCGGCGTTCGGCCGCGGGTCCTTTTGGCCCATGCTCTGCGACACGTCGATGAGCACCGCGACCGGCCGCGGGCGCTCGCCGTGGTACTCGTGAATCCACGTCGGGCGCAGGAGCAGGAACGCGACGGCGAGGACGATGGCCATCCGCACGCCCGCGAGCAGGAGCCGGCGAAGAGCGCCGAGGTGCCCGGCTTCGAGGGCGTACAGGACGCCGACGGCGGCGACCGCGGCGAGTGCGAGCAGGAGCGCGAGCCACGCGGGGAACCAGCCCCGGCGCTGGAGTTCGGCGAACAGCTCGGCGGATGCGAACAGCGAGTTCATAGCGCGTTACACTCGGTACCGAACGAAAACGCGAGGTCGCGTCGTTTTGTGGCCCAGACGTTCCGGTCTGGGCTCGTTTGCTGCGCGGTCCGCCAAGACCGGAACGTCTGGGCCACAAAACCAAACCACGCGAGGCACTTATGGGTGTGCCGGTGGGCGCTGCCCGTCGAACGGGCTCACCACGCCCGGCCGCAGAACCAGGCCCAGGTTGCTTCGCCCACGAGGAGCAGCAGCAGCGCCAGGAGCACCCACTCGGTCCACTCGCCGCGGGTGCGGCGCTCGCGCACGGCGGCCTCGGTGCCGGCCCCGGCCTGGATGATCGTCGGGCGGAACCCGAGCATCTTTTCCAGCTCGCCGTCGGACACGGCTTCGAGGTTCTCGGTCTCGCGCAGGTCAGGGTTCACCGCGAAGGTGACGCCCTCGTTTTCGGGCGCGCCGATGGGCACGATGGCGTACTCGCCCGCGACGAGCGAGTCCGCGGTGCTGACGCTGAGCTTCTGCCCGGCCGCGGCCTTCGCCTCGCCGATCGGCACCCGCGGGCGGCTCCGGTCGCCGCCGGCCTTCACGTTCCGCGGGCGCGGCTTCACCAGATCGAACCCCGGGGCCGTGACCGGCGGCACCCAGGTGAGCGTGTCGCCGGCCATGCGGGTGCCGCCCGGAACCTTGCGGCTCGTGAGGTGCGACACGATGTAGGTGGTCATCGGGATCGCGAGCTGCCCGTCGGACATCAGGCGGCTGCCCCACGTCTCATCGAGCGCCGTGGCGAAGAAGATCACCTCGCCGTCGCCGACCACGCGCGCGGTCACCAGGGGCTTCCCCTCGGTGGTGCGGACGAGGACGCGCCCGCCGGCCGCCTCGGGGGCCGGCTCGTCGATCCGGACCATGCGCGTGCACGTGGCCCGGCGGAGCCAGTCGGTGTACGGTTTCACCAGCCCGAACACGGATGTCTCGTCGATGCTCTCCGCGGCCGGTACGAACGGGGAGCCGGCGGTGGTGTTCTGAAGTTCCCCGAGCGGCATCGGGAGCAGCCCCGCGCCGTCGCGGCCCAGGATGCGGTTGTACTCAGCCGGTTTCACCATGTCGCCGCTGCCGATCACCAGCCCGCCGCCGTTCTTGACGAACGCGGTGAGCTTCGTGACGAACGCGGGCGGGAGCCCGATGAACGGGTCGTCGGTGCGGACCGCGGCGTTGAGCAGGTAGACGATGTCCTTACCGGCCAACTTGTCCGGCCCCGCTTCGGCGGGCGCGACGGACTCGGTCGCGATGAAGTACTTCTCGATCTTGTCCCGGTCCCGGTCCGCGTCGAACGGCACGAGCGCCTTGCGCACGAACCAGTCGCCGGCGTCCGTCGCCTGCTGGCCCGCGAACGGGTACGCCACGAGGAGCACGTTCACCTTGTCGCGCACGCCGACGATCTTGTAGAGGACGTTGTCGCCGTCGATCCCGTCGCCGTCCGCGTACACCGCGAGCAGGCGCGCGCCGGCCTCGTCCAGGCTCCCGGTGAGGGTGACCTCGGCGATCGCCCCGGGGTCGATCTGTTCGACCTGGGTCACGTCCCGCTCGACCGCCTTGCCGTCGAGTTCGAGCGCCACCTTCACGCCGCGGATCGGCTCGTTGCCGGTGTTCTTGATCGTCACCACGAACGGGACGCGGGTCCGCGTGTGCGGGATCGCGGCGAGCAGCTTTACGTCCAGAATCGAGACGTTGGAGATCTTGCGCTCGGGGTTCCCGCACCGGATGAACACCAGGTTCGCTTTCTTCTCGCGGATCTCCTCGCACTTCGCGCGGACGCCGGTCTGCTGCCGGTCGAACCCGGCCTTCTGCATGTCGGTGAAGACGTAAATTTCCTTCGCGGGCGCGGTGCCACTTTCGGCCGCGGCGAGGGCGTCGTTCAGCCCCGGGAGGAAGTCCGTCGAGAGGCTCGTGACCTCGACCGACTGGATCAGTTGCTTCGCCTGGTCGCGGTTGTAGCGCGACACCGGGCCGAGCAGGTGTGCGCGGTCGGCGCAGGCGTAAATCTGTACCGACGACTTGTTGGGCAGCGTTTCGAGAACCGCGACGGCGGCCTCCTTGGCGCGCTCGAGCCGGGTCTTCTCGCCGTCGCGTGCGGCCATGCTGTACGACGTATCGAACACGAACACCGCGTCGATGGTCTCGCTCGAACCGGCGGAGGACACGGAGTCCAACCCCGGGCGCGCCAGGGCGAGGGCGAGAAGGATCAGCGCGAGGCACCGCAGGAGCAGGAGCAGCCACTCCTGGAACTTGAGCCGCCGGCTGGTCTGCTCGATGGCCTCCCGGAGGAACTTCATGGGCGCCCACGGGAGCGGCCGGTACCGCGCGCGGTAGAAGAAGTGCAGCGCGAGGGGAACGGTGACCGCCGCCGCACCCCACAGCATCGACTGGGCCAGGAACTGCATCGCGAGTGAACCTGATTGAAGGCAGGGGCGGTGTGCCGGTGCGGCGGGCTGTGCGGGCCAGGGCTTCGAGCCACACGTTGTTCGGTCGAACGTTACCACGGCTCTTCGGTTGGTGTTTCAATTCGATCGAACCGCGTGTGACCCGGTGGCCGGTTACTTACTGGTGCCCGGGGCGCGGCGCGGGGCGGGGTCGGCCGGTCGTTGGTCCGCTTCATCGTGATGACCGTGACCCCGGGGACCGTCGGTTGCCCCGGCGCGGTCGCCTCGGCGCGGGCCTTGAACTCGGTCGGCAGCAGGGTCTTGTTGCTCTTGATGAACGCGACCACCAGCGTGTCCCCTTCGAGCTT
>DASWYH010000689.1:0-3203 GCA_036405095.1 Gemmata sp.
CATGTTCGTGATATCGTAAGGTCGAAAGGCACACGGCTTCAGGTCGCGAGTCGTAATACCACCGAGGTCGGGGCCGCAAGAGCTCACCGAACTCGAGTTCCGATCTGGCGATTTTGGCTCAACCCTTAAAGCCGTTACGAATTCAAGAGCCAGAACAGGCGCCCGCAAACGAACCGCAACCGATCTCGGGTCGGAAGCCGTTACGCCCCCGGGGCGAGCGCCCGGGCGTTCGCTCCCGCGACTTCCGGCCCGCAAGCCTTACGACGGTTCGACCCGGAACAGGACCGCGTTGAACTCCACGAAGTCGCCGCTCTTGACGCACACCTCGGCGATGGTCCCGGAGCACTCCGCCGGCACCGGGTTGTAGGTCTTCATGGCCTCGATCGTGCAGACCACCGTGGTCGGGGTCACCTTCGCACCGACCGTGACGAAATCGGGCTTCTTGGGGTCCGGCTTGCTGTAGAACGTGCCGACCATCGGCGACTTGATCTCGATCAAGTTCCGGGCCGGTGCGGGAGGAGCCGCAACCGGGGCCGGCGCGGGAGGAGACGCAGCCGGACCAGGTGCCTGTGCCGCGGGGAGGGGGGGCGCAGGCACGCGCAGGGCCGCCGGCGCGGGGGCGTAACCGACCACCGCACCGCCCTTGCGGAGCCGTATCCGCTGCTCTCCCTCCTTCAGATCGACCTCGGCGAGGTCGTGCTGGGTCATGAGCGTCAGGAGGTACTCGACCGTGCGCACATCGAACGGCCGGGGCGCGTCCCGTTGATCGTCGGCCACCGCGGAACCCTCAGAATATAGCGAAACCCCGGTTTTGGGACCGGGGAGTTGGTGCAGGAACAGTGTATAGGGTCGGCGGGGTCCCGTCAGCGGTTCAGCCGGCGGACAGGGTCGCGGGCTCCCGCGACAGGGTGGTGAGGAGCTTGCAGCCGTCGTGGGTGATGAGCACATCGTCCTCGATGCGGATCCCGCCCCAGCCGGGAATGTAGATGCCGGGCTCGATCGTCACGACCATGCCCGCTTCGAGCACGTCCTCGGAGTTCGCGCGGATCTTGGGCGACTCGTGGATCTCCAGCCCGATCCCGTGCCCCAAGCCGTGGGTGAAGTGGTCGCCGAGCTTGAGGTCCGGGTACTTGTCGAACTTGGCGGTCGCGATCACCTTGCGGGCCGCGGCGTCCACGTCCTTGGCCTTCACGCCCGGGCGGATGGCCGCGAGCGCGGCGTTCTGCGCGGCGAGCACCACCGCGTACAACTTCTCGAAATCGTACCCGACCCGCTCCAGCTTGTTGCGGCGGCTCGGCGAGGTGCCGAACGGGCTGCGGAGGGTGCGGGTGATGTCCGACTTGTACCCGAGGTCCGCGCCCCAGTCGACGAGCAGCTTGGCCCCGTCGCCGAGCGCCTTGGTGGTGGGCTGGGCGTGCGGCAGCGCGCCCCGTTCGCCCACGGCCACGATCGGCGGGAACGCCGTGCACTTGGCCCCGGCGCGGCGCACGAAGTTCTCCAGCGCGTCCACCATGTCCTTTTCGGTGTCCGCCTCGCGCAGGGTCGCGACGAACATCTTGAACCCGCGCTCGGCCACCTTGATGGCCTCGCGGATCTTCTCCACCTCGCCCGGGTCCTTGACCGCCCGCTGGGCCTCCAGCACGCCCTCGACCGGCACGAACGTGATCTTCGGGGCGAACTGCTTCAGCGCGTCCAGCTCGCCGAGCGTGATCCGGTTCCCTTCGACCCCGACCGTTTTGGCCCCGGACTTGGTCAGCGCCTCGGCTGTGGCTTCGAGGGTCGTCTTGTTGTGCGACCGGATCACCGCGTCCTGGTCCGGGCACTCCTCACGGATCTGCTCCTCGAACCGCGTGTCGCTGATCAGGAGGGCGTTTTTGGGCAGAACGGCGAAGTAGCTGGAGTCCCCGGTGAACCCGGTCAGGTACGTGACGTTGGCCCCGGCGGTCACGAGGAAGCCGTCGAGGTCGCGCGCCTTCATGGTCTGGGCCAAGGAAGCGCGGCGTTGTTGCAGGTAATTCATGCGCGGGTGGTGAGTGGGGCAAGAAGTAGGTATTGGGCGACATGCCGCCGAGTAGACACTTTAGCCCAAACCACGGGACAAAAAAGCGGGTGTGTAGCAGTAATTATCCGCTGCCCCGGAAGAATTCAACAACGAACCGAATTATTTGTTCTCATTATTGCGGCAGAAGAGCCTTTGATACCACTTGTACAGGTCATTTGTCCGGCGGGAGTTACGGCAACCGACCGGGGCTCACGTCCCCGCCGGAAAGCTCCTACGCCGCCTGATGGGCGGGGGGCTCCTCATCGGTCCAGTCCTCGAACCGCATCGGCAGGAGCCGGCTGATCCCGCTCTCCTGCATGGTCACGCCCCAGAGCCGGTCCGCCGCGGCCATCGTGCGCTTCTTGTGGGTGATGACGATGAACTGGCTGCGGTCGAGGAACTCGCGCAACACCCCGGCGAGCCGGGCCGTGTTCGCCTCGTCGAGCGCCGCGTCCACCTCGTCGAGGATGCAGAACGGCGACGGCTTGTTGCGGAAGATGGCCAGCAGCAGCGCGACCGCCGTGAGCGTCTTCTCGCCCCCCGAGAGGAGCGAGAGCGCGCGCAGCTCCTTCCCGGGCGGGCGCGCCGTGATCTCGATCCCCGATTCCAGCACGTCGGCCTCGTCCTCCAGAACGATGTCGGCTTGGCCCCCGCCGAACAGCTTGCGGAACAGCTCCTGGAAGTACCCGCGGACCGCGGTGAGCGTGTCGGTGAACAGCTTCCGGCTGTCGCTGTTGATGGCGTCGATGGTCTGCTGGAACGCGTGCCGGGCCGCGTTCAGGTCGTCGTGCTGGGCCTTCAGCGCGTTGAACTCGGTCTCCACGCGGGTCAGCTCTTCGAGGGCCTCCATGTTCACGCTGCCGAGCCGCGCGAGCTTGCGCTTCAGGTCGTCGATCTCGGCCTGCGCTTCGAGCACGTTCGGGCCGGCCCCGTCGGCGGGCGGTTCGGTGGCGGCCAGTTCGCTCAGCTCCAGGCCGTAGTCCTCGCGGATGCGCTGGCTGACGGCGGCCCGGCGGGCGCCGAGGTCGTGGGCCGCGAGTTCCCGGGCGTGCGCGGCGGCCTGCTTCTCCTGCCACCCGTGGCGCAGCTCGTGGAGCCGCTCCCGCACCCGCTCGCGGTCGGCGCGGTCGAGCGCGGCGCGGGCCGCCAGCTCCGCGACCGC
>DASWYH010000690.1:0-6458 GCA_036405095.1 Gemmata sp.
GGTACTGCGTGCCGCCCTGGCCGGGGGTTTCCCAGAGCGGAATCACCCCACCCCCCGTGACCGGGGTCGCGGCCTTGAACACGTTTTGTTGCTCGATGAACGGTAACACGTGGAAAAAGTGCGGGGCATAGTACGCCCCGCCGTACTGGAACGCGGCCATCGGCGGGAGCGTTCCGTTCGTGTCGTGGGCGTTGTGGCAGGCGAGCCCGAGTTGTTTGAGGTTGTTGGAGCAGGACATGCGGGCGGCGGCCTCGCGCACCTTCTGGACGGCGGGCAGCAACAGGCCGATGAGGATCGCAATAATCGCGATCACCACCAGCAACTCGATCAGCGTAAACGCCGAACGACGGAAAGACGAATCACGGAGCATAAAGCACCTGGAGACGAGACAGAAAATGCGAGTCGTGACCGAGAAATGAGGTGAGCGGCCTCGGTCGAGGGAGATTATAAGAAATTGCCGCGGCCGAGGTCAAAGGTAATCCGGCAAGATTTCATCTCGCTCGGGAAGATAGTCGTTAAATTTTTGCTTCAGGAATTTCGTTGGGGAAGTCGAGCGTTCTGATCGGCTTCAATCCCGATCGAAGTTCGTCGCTGGATGCCGACTGAGTAACGCCCGTCTGTGAAAGCAACTCGTGGCAGTGTCGTGACCTGCGCTGGTCAATCGATGCCCGCCCGGTTGTCCCAAATCTCCAGAAATGTTGGTGCTGGTGGCGAAATTTGGGGCCGGTGCGAGATTTGCTAGACCGCTTTCTATGGCGCCGTTGGAACTGATTTGACTGGTTCGCGGTGTTCATGACGCGGTTTCCCACCACCCTGACCACAGGTTCAAACTGTGCGGCCCTGCGCCACCGTGTTCGTTCTTATCATTTGCGCTTCTGCCACAACTGCCGCGCCACCTGATCCGGCTGCCCTTGCGGCGCGTGTTGATGCGCGCCTCGCCGAACGGTGGCAGGCCGAAAAGGTTGTGCCCGCAACTCGGGCCAATGACGCGACGTTCGCCCGTCGGGCGTACCTGGATTTGGTTGGTCGTATCCCAACCGCCGCCGAGGTGCGAGCGTTCATTGAGGACCGTGGGGCCAACAAGCGGGCCGAACTCGTTCACCGCTTGCTGGGGTCTGGTGGGCACGCGCGCCACTGGGCTGCCGTGTGGCGGCGCGAGTGGATTCCGCAATCTCCGGCTGCGGGTGGGGGCGAGGTCGAGAGTTGGATCGCCTCCCGGCTGCGCGACAATGCCCCCTTCGATCGCGTGGTGCGCGAGCTACTAACCGCACAGGCGGTGCGGACCCCCGAGAGCGCGCCGCAGACGTTTCTCGTCGCGAGCGAGTTCAAACCCGAGAACCTGGCGGCCAACACGACGCGGGCGTTTCTCGGTATCAACTTGGACTGTGCGCAGTGCCACAACCACCCGTTCGCGCGCTGGACCCGAGACCAGTTCTGGGAAACGGCCGCGTTCTTCGCGCGACCTCGGGCCGGCGCGGCGGCGCTCGAACTCGCTGTTCCCGGTGCGCGCACGAAAGTAGTGCGCCCGCGGTTGCTGAGCGACGAGAACATCGCGTGGCCAGCGGCGATCGAGCCCGACACCGGGCGCGCGGTTCTGGCGACCTGGGTCACGCGGAAGGACAACCCGTACTTCGCCCGGAACGCCGTGAACCGCGTGTGGGCGCAGCTTTTTGGCAGCGGTCTGGTGGAACCGCTCGGCGACCTGAGCGGCGACAACCCGGCGAGACACCCGGAGCTGCTGGACGAACTGGCGAAAGCGTTCGCCGATAGCGGGTTCGACCTCAAGTGTCTCGTCGCCGCTCTGACACAAACGCGGGCATACCAATTGTCGTCGGTCCGGCCCGCGGGGGCAGCGCGGACCCGCGCCTGCTCGCGCGGGCGGCTGTGCGCGGGCTGACGGGTGAGCAACTGTACGATAGCCTCCGGATCGCGGCAGGGCTGCCGCCGGACCGCACCGACCTGGACCCGCTTAACGCGACGCGGGCGCGGAAACAGTTCGCGGACAAGTTCCGCATCGAGCGCGCGGGCACCGCGCAGCGGTCGATCTTGCAAAGCCTCTCACTCATGAACAGCGCGCTCACGGCCGGACTGACCGACCCCGCCCAGTCGCCCGTGCGGAAGGTCACCGCCGACGCGCCGTTCCTCGACACGAAGGCGAAGGTTGAGGCGCTATACCTCGTCGCCCTCGGGCGCAAGCCGACTGCCGACGAGTCGGGTTCGGCTGTTGCCCACGTCGAAAAGGGCACCGCCGCCGGGAAGGCGCACGCGGATGTGCTCTGGGTGCTGCTCAACAGCAGCGAGTTCGGAACCAATCATTGACTGTTTTGTTGGCACAGTTGTTGAGATTAAGTTTCGCAATCGTTTACTGTTGCAGTATTTACCTCAGAATGAACACGATTTGCCAGGCAGACGAGTCTTGAATAAATTGAGACTGAGTCTCAAGTATCGAGTGTGCTAAGCTACCGTATCGAAGGCTCAGACCCTTTCGATGCCACGCAAGGTAGCTCATATCCCTCCCGTTTCCCTCACACCGGAGGCACTATCGGGCGTGCGAAGAAAGGCTTTACACTGATCGAGTTGCTGGTGGTGATCGCGATTATTGCGTTCCTCATCGGGCTGCTGCTGCCCGCCGTCCAGAAGGTGCGCGAGGCCGCCGCGCGCATGTCATGCTCCAACAACCTCAAACAGCCCGGGTTGGCGGTTCACAATTATGCCAGCGCCAACGAGGGCTGCCGCCGCGCCGCTCGTACCCTCTGCCGGAACCGAGCGTCGGCTGGTCGGTGCTGATTCTCGACTACATCGAGCAGGGGAATGTGAAAGCCGTGCTGAAGGCGGATAAGCGTTTTCGCCCCGGAGAACAACGACATCGTCAAGAAGCCGTTGCCCATCTACCTGTGCCCCGGCCGCACCGAACCCGCGGTAGCTCATCAAGATGAACGCCAACGGCGTGTACGGTGCCACCGGCGATTACTACGCCTGCAACATCGTTCAGGACCCCACGTTCGCCATGCCCGGCGCGGTCACGGCCGCCAGCGCCGAGCTGATCGATGACATGGCCCTCGGCCAGGGAAACACGGTGCGCCCGCTCACCGACTTTATTGGACGGCACCTCGAACACGTTGGTTCTGCGCGAGGTGACGGGGCGCCCGGACGGGTACAACGCGGCCGGTGTTCGGGCGCCCTACTCCGACGGGGTGTCCTCCGTTGGGACTTGGGCCTCGTACCGGTCCACTGTGGTTGAGAGCTGGAACGAAGCGGGTGCCGACAAGAACGGGCCGTGCGTCATCAACTGCAGCAACCTGTGCGGCACGTACGCGTTCCACTCCGCGGGCGCGAACCACGTATTCGCCGATGACTCGGTCCACATGGTCCGCAAAGGGATTAACGAGTACCTGTATTGCGCCCTGGTGACCCGCAACGGCGGTGAGGTGCTGAGTAATGACGATTTCTGACCGCGCGCAGCGCCGGGCGCGGCTGGCCGGCGCTACGGCTCTGCTCGCCTGTGTGCTCGGGTGCGGGGCGAACGGCCCGCCGCCGGCCCAGCCCGCGCGGCACGGTGATGCTCCAGGGGAAGCCGGTGGCCGGGGCCTGGGTGGTGCTCACGGCGACCAAGGGCGACAAGGTCCGTGCCACGAAGCCGTTCGGGAAGACCGGTCCGGACGGCACGCTCCGGCTGCGCACCTACGAGGGCTAGGACGGCGCGCCCGTCGGCAAGTACGCGGTGACGATCACGTGGCCCGGACCGGTGCCGAAGGGCGACCCGGACGCAACGGAAGGGCCGGACCAGTTTCGGGCCGGTTCGCCGACCCCGCGAAGACTCGCTGGAAGGTGCGCATCGGATCGGGCGACAACGTGCTACCCGCGTTCGTGCTCGATTGACGTTTGCTCGCCCTTGGCAGCAGAACCCCGTGAACGCATTCGCAGGCTCGCTCACCCGCCGCGGGCTGTTTCGCTCGGCGGTCGGGGTCGGCCTTGGGGCCGGGTCCATGTCCGGCTGGCTCTGCGCGCTCGCCGCGGACGCCCCCAGAAGCCCGCTAAATCCGTCATCGTGTTGTGGCTCAACGGCGGGCCGGCCACCATCGACCTGTGGGATCTGAAGCCCGGCCACAAGAACGGTGGGCCGTTTGGAGATCGATACCACCGCCCCCGGGCTGAAGATCGGTGAGCACCTGCCGAAGCTCGCGAAGCACGGGAAGGAACTCGCGGTGGTGCGGTCGATGTCCACCAAGGAGGGCGACCACAACCGCGCGACCTATTTGCTCCGCACCGGGTACACCCCGCTGGGCGCGATCCAGTACCCCGCGGCCGGCGCGGTCATCGCCAAGGAACTCGGGTCCGAGTCGGCCGACTTGCCGAACTTCGTCAGCGTTGCCCCGGCGCGGTACTCCGTGAACCTCGGCGGCAGGTTCCTCGGGCCGCGGTTCGACCCGCTTGTGGTTGGTGACCTCGTCGCCCCGCAGGACGGTCTCAAGGTGCCCGACCTCGACCGCACCGCCGGCGTCAGCGACGACGCGCAGCGAGCGCGGCTCGAATTGCTCGCGGGCGCCGAACAACGGTTCGCCGGGGGGCGCGACTCGGCCGTGGCCAGCAGCATTCAGGCCGCCACCACCCGCGCCGTTCGGCTTATGAAGCCGGAGGCCGCCGCGTTCGATCTCGATCGGGAAAAGCCCAACGTGCGCAGCGCTTACGCGCCGTGGGCTGTTCGGGCAGGGGTGCTTGCTCGCCCGCCGGCTGGTCGAACGCGGGGTGCCGTTCGTGGAGGTTACGCTCGACGGGTGGGACACGCACCATGACAACTTCGCGCGCGTCAAGGAACTGTGTGGCACCCTCAATACCGGGTTCGCGGCGCTGCTGGCCGATCTGAAGGCGCGCGGGCTGCTTGATTCGACGCTCGTGGTGTGCCAGTGGGAGTTCGAGCGCACCCCGAAGATCAACGGGAGCACGGGGCGCGACCACTGGCCCGCATCGTGGGCCGTTGCGCTCGCCGGGGGCGGGCTGAAGACCGGACAGGCGAGCGGCAAGACCACGGCGGACGGTCTCGCGGTCGCGGAGAAGCCGCACGGCGTACCGGACCTGATTGCGACCATTGCGAAGGCAGTCGGCACCGACCCGAAGAAACAGAACATGTCGAACGTGGGGCGGCCGATCCGTGTCGCCGACCCGGACGCCAAACCCATCGACGCGAGTGGCACACTCGACGCCACCGAAGCGGCGCGGCTGCCGTCGGCGTTCGCGCTGCGCCAGTTGCTGTGGGGGCAGATGACCCCGTTTGCGGGCACCGCCCCGCTGTTCGCAGACCTGGACCTGAACGGGGACGGAAAAGTGAGTCCCGACGAACTCGCCGATTTCTACCGCCGGGCGGGGCTGGGTGGCGTGCTGGTGGGGGTCGGGAAGGCGCCGGCGACCGATGCGCTCACCGACGCGCTGGTGAAGTGCCTCGAGGCGAACAAGGACGGAAAGGTCACGGGAGCTGAGTGGAAAGCCGCCCCGGATGCGCTCAAGAAGTTCGACGCGAACGATGACGAGCTGATCGGCCCCGGCGAACTGGTGGAGCGCACCGCGTACCCCGGTGCGCTCGGGTCGATCCTGCTCACGGCCCCGGCCCCCGATTCCAGGTCGGACGTGGTTGCGGATGCGCTGCCGTTCGTTGTGCTCCCGTTGCGCACCGCGGACCGGCACTGGGCAACCGCTGCGCCGGCGCGGCGCACGGCCGCGAAGCTGCCGGCATTCCCCGAAGACGCGCTTTTGGGCGCGCGAGCGGCTGCGCCCGCTGCCACGTGGCGCGTCCGGTTCGGCGAGGATAAGTTGGCCGGCGGGTCGGCTGAAGTGGGCGGGAATGCACCCGAGGGCGGCCGGCTCGTGTTCGCCGCGGGTGCGGTCCGGTTCGAACTGCGCACCGATGAGGGCAAACTCGCCGAACCGCTGGCGGCGGCGCGCAAACGCTACGAGGCCCAGTTCGCTGAAGCTGACACCGATGCGAACGGTTCCCTCGACCCGAAGGAACTGGCCGCTCCGAAGGCCGGCCCGTTCAAGCACCTCGGCACGGCGAGCGACCGCAATGCCGATGGCGTTTTGAGCGGTGCCGAGTTCGCGGCGTGGCTCGACCTTCAGGCACAAATCGCAAAGGGGCACGTCCTGCTGACCGTGCTCGATCACGGAGCGGGGCTCTTCGAGTTGCTCGACGCGGACCACGATGGCGCGCTGTCGGTGCGCGAGTTGCGCGCGGCGTGGGACCGGCTGAAGTCGGCGGAGTGCGTCACCGACGGCCGATTCGATCGCGCGAAGTTGCCGCGCCAGTTGCTGGCCGCAATCAGTCGCGGGCACCCGAAGTCGTCACCGGGTAAGCCGCTGCGACCCGGTCCGGCGTGGTTCGTCGCGATGGACCGCAACGGGGATGGCGACGTGTCGAAACGGGAATTCACAGGCCCGGCCGACGTGTTCGACACATTCGACAGCGA
>DASWYH010000691.1:0-2974 GCA_036405095.1 Gemmata sp.
CCTTCTCCGCTTCGGCCGTGGGCGTGAAGCCGAGAACGCTGCACGTTGCCGAGACCGCCGCGGCGCCGAAGACCCCGCGGCCGTTGATGGTGCGGGTGCGCTCGTCGTCGGTCCTGACACGCACCGACAAGTCCACGCCACCGCGTGCCGCTTCCGCGAAAGCGCTTTCCGAAGCGTCTGCCGGAACCGTGTGCAAGTTAACCGTGCGGGTTTCGCCGGTCGCCAGCTTCACCCGGGCGCTTGCCTTCACTTCCTTTGCGCCGAAGATAGCGGACAAAAAAGCGTCCATAGTGATTCCCCCACCCCCGAACGTGTGTCCGGGGTTCCCACCCGCGAACCGGCATCGCACGATGTATGCGTGCCCTTCGCGAGCTTTGCGACCCGACCAGCGCCCTACACGGGCACCAGCAAACCGGCATCGCGTCCCGCGGTTCCCGCCGCGGTCGGTTCGTCGCCCCGCACCGTGCGGGGGACAAATTGATAGGGCCGGGTTTATTCGTTTGAATCGAAGGGCCTGGTCGGGAGGCCGCGGGGCGCCGGGGGCTTAGCCGGGCTAAGGGAGCCCGCCGACCATTTGTCTCACCTAATCCTCGGCGACCGGAACGCCGCGGCGAGTGGTGCGAGGTCCGAGATGCGATACATTTGCGATTCCATGACCTCCGAGCGGCGAAGATTGCGAACGTAGGGCTGGATGTGGTAGGACTGGTGCGTTTGATAACCGGAGAACTTGATGCCCGCTGCTGAACCGTCGTTCCCGTGCGCCGCCGTCGCAGGAAAGTCGTTCGTCCTGGCGACCACGTCTCGTGACCGCTCGGCTGTCGAGGAGGTGACCCAGTTCATCACCTCGCTTGGCGGACGTGTGGTCGAAGCCGTGATGCCGAGGTTGGATTACGTCGTCGTCCTTGACCGGCACCCAGACCGACCAACCCCCGAGGAGCGGCAAGCGGAAACCCACAGCGTACAGGTACTCGGCCGAGCCGACTTCTACCGGCTCATCTCGCCGACTCGTGACGAATCTCTCGCCCTCCTGCGCGGTGGGGAACCCGGACTGGCCCAATGGCGGTTGCGACACAACGATATGCACTGGAGCCCCATCGACCTGAGCGAGGCCAACCTTCGCGGGGCCACGCTGACCAACATCGTGCTGTACGGCGTCAAGCTCGACGGGGCAGACTTGAGTGATGCCGACTTGTCCGGGAGCAGTTTGGGAGACTTCGTCCGGGTCACACTCGACCGGGCCAATCTTTCAAACGCGCATGTGTACCACCTGACGGACTGTTCGGCACGGGGGGCGGACCTGAGCAGCACGCACCTGAGCCAGACGGTCATCGTCCGCACTGACCTAACTGGCGCCCGGCTCACTCGCGCCACCGGGTACTCGGTTCGCTCGGAGGGGTCGGTGTTTCGGGACGCGGACCTGACCGGCGCGAAGCTGGGTGAATCCACCTTCGTTCGTGGGACCTTCGACGGGGCAGACCTCTCTCGGGCGTACCTGGACCAGAGCGACTTTAGTGGCTCGACCTTCCGCGGTGCCGTGCTGGCTGGCGCTGGGCTCATGCGGGCGAACCTCACTCGCGCAGACCTGACGGGCTCCGACCTTTCCAGAAGCAACCTCGCCGGTGCCGACCTGACCGGAGCAGCGGTCGAAGGGGCGAACCTTACCGACGCCAACCTGTATGCCGCCAAGTTAGATGCCCTGGGACCGGGGCAGCCGCTTGGCCTTGTCGCCCCTCCTCCCGTCGCGGTGGACCGTATCGGCCCCGGGATGCGCGCCCTGGAGGAGAGGTGGCGTCAGGCCGGGAGCATTGAGGTGTCGCTGCACATCGACCCCGACGAGCGCGGTGCCGAGACCGTTCACCTTCTCATTCGTGACGGAAGACGCGGATACGTTCGCGGGTACTCTTCGGTGCCGGACCAACCCGAGGCCGGCTCATGTCAGGCGGATACGCTTTGCGAGGCCATGCTGGAGTTGGCACAGAGGTGGCCCGGGGCCGAGTTGTACCTGGAGACGTTGCACGTCCGCTCTGGTAGCAGCAAGCAATCGCAACGCGGGCTCCATGAGCAGGCGATGGCGGCGTGGCACGAGGCGTTCGGCCGGCCCACCCCCACCGCTGCCGAGCGGAAAGCAACTCAAGCCGCACACCGACAGCGGTTTCTGGACTGGCTCCGGGGAGGCCCCGAGGGAATCGAGCACTGGAACGCCCTCAGCAGCGAGGCCCTGGCGCGGGCGGGGCACTTCCGCCGGAGCGACCTGCGTGATGCCGACCTGCGTGGTGCCGACCTGAGTCCGCACCGCGGCGTTGCACTCGGAGGGCTGGACTTTACTCTGGCGAACTTCGACCGCGCAAACTTAACCAAGAGCAACCTACGCGGTTGCGTGCTCGTGGAGGTTTCCCTGCGAAGCGCCAGCCTCGATGGTGCTTCGTGCCCTGGTGCGGACCTCCGGAGGGCGGACCTGTCGGGGGCGTCGTTACGGGGAAGCAGCCTTCGGACGGCGAAGTGTTCGGGCACGGACTTCCGCGGGGCGGACCTGACCAAGGCCGACCTTGATGGAGCCGACCTGCGAGGCGCGAACTTGGGCTCCGCGAATCTGGAGCGGGTCCGTCTCAAGGACGCGGTGTACGACGAGACGACTGTGTTCCCGGCGGGTTTCACCTTCCCCGTGAAGCCTGCCGAACCTCCTGTTGGTTTGGAAGTTGGGTGCCGCGTCCGGGTGGTTGGTGGGACCTTCGCTGGGCACGAGGTCGAAGTACAGGCAGTCGATGAGCCAGCGTCTCGGCTCACAGCGATTGTGACCTTTTGGGGACGCCCGTTGCAGTTGGACTTGGAGTTCGACGATATCGAGTTGGCGTGATGGCCCGCTGAACTGGCGCGTGAACTTGCCGCGGACTGGGCAAGGTTACCGGTTCAGTTTTTTGTAACCCCGGCTCAGAGCCGTCCCGCCCGCGCCCGCCCCCTCAAGGAACGCGACGAG
>DASWYH010000692.1:0-3329 GCA_036405095.1 Gemmata sp.
TCAGCCTGCTCGTGGACGAGATCGGCGACGTGATGGACGTGACCGCGGACACGTTCGAGCCGGCCCCGGAGACGCTCGACGGGCCGCCCCGCGAGTTGATCCGCGGCGCCTTCAAGCTCGACGGCCGGCTGCTCCTGATCCTCGACACCGACCGCGTCCTCGGGCACCCGATGTGACCTCCCGCAACCGCACCCGGGCCCCGCGCCCGAACCCGATTGACGCCCCCCGGACTGGCCGGCCCTGCGCCCGCCCCACACTCCCAACAGGTGCCTCATGTTCTCCTCCTTGCTTGCCCTCCTCTCCCGCATCCGGATCGGCCCCCGGCTGATCGGGGGGTTCCTCCTGATCGCCGCCGGGTGCGGGTTCCTCGGCTACATGTCGATGAGCGCCCTCGGTGAGATCCGAACGTACCAGGTGAACGCGGCCACCAACCTCATCCCGTCCGCGCTGTCGCTCGCCAAGGCCCGGGCGGGGGTGCTCCGGGTGCAGCGCGCCGAGCGGTCCCTCATCATCAGCATGCGGCGGCACGACGAGCCCGGGGCACAGGCCGCGAGGGGCACCATCGAGGCCGCGTGGAAATCTGTTAACGAGGGCATTAAAGGGTACGAAGCGCTCCCCATGTCCGAGAAGGAGGCGAGCATCTGGAAGGAGTTCCAGGCCGCACTCGCGGAGTGGAAGCGGGACCACGAAGAGATCATGGGGCACGTGAGCCGGCGGGAGGTGGACAGGGCCGAAGAGGCGCTTGCCCGCGAGCTGAAAACGGCGGACCGCGCGAACGGCGCCCTGCGGGACGCCATTCAGCTCCAAGAGGAGTTCGCGAGCAGTGAAGAGTCGAAAGCCGCGAGCACCTACGGCGCCATCCGGTCCACGCTATGGGGCACCATCGCCGGGGTGCTCCTGACCGCCGTCGGCCTCGGCGTGCTCGTCACGGCCTCAGTGGTGAAGCCGCTCGGGCGGACGGTGGCCGTGCTGGAAGGCGTGGCGAAGGGCGACCTGACCCAACGGGTGGACGCACCGGGGACGGACGAGATCGCCCAGATGGGCCGGGCGCTGAACGCGGCGATCGCGAACACCCAGGCGGCCCAGGACGAAGCGTCCCGGCTGGCGAACATGGTGGAGCAGGCGCCGCTCAACATCATGTTTGCGGACCGCGAGTTTAAGATCCGCTACATCAACGCGTCGTCCCTCAAGACGCTCAAGGGCATCGAGAAGCTGCTGCCGGTCCGGGCCGACGAGGTGGTGGGGCAGTCCATCGACCTGTTCCACAAGCGCCCCGAGGTGCAGCGGAAGCTGCTCGCCGATCCGAACAACCTCCCGCACCGGGCCGAGATCCAGTTGAACGGCGAGACGCTGGAGCTGTGGGTCAGCGCCATCTACGGCACGAACAAGCACTACCTGGGGGCCATGGTCACCTGGGACGTGATCACCAAGCGGGTGACGATGGAGCGCCAGAACGCCGACGGCGCCGCGCAACTGGCCGCGATCAGCAAAGCGCAAGCGGTGATCGAGTTCAAGCCCGATGGCACCGTCGTAACGGCCAACGACAACTTCCTCTCGGCGCTCGGCTACTCGCTGGGCGAGATCCAGGGGGCGCCCCACAGCAAGTTCGTGGACCCGGCCTACGCGGCGAGTCCCGAGTACCGCGAGTTCTGGGCCAAGTTGAACCGCGGGGAGGCGGTCAGCAGCGACTTCATCCGGATCGGCAAGGGCGGCAAGGAGGTGTGGATCCGGGCCTCGTACAACCCGATCCCGGACGCGGCCGGCAAGGTGGTCAAGGTGGTCAAGTTCGCCACCGACATCACCGCCGCGAAGCGGGCCGAGATCCAGGCCCAGAAGGACGCCGAGCGCCAGTTGCGCGAGGCCGAGGAGCTGCGGGTCAAGGTGGACTCGATGCTCGAAGTGGTGAACGCAGCGTCCGACGGCGACCTCACCCAGGACGTGACGGTGAGCGGGGACGACGCGATCGGGCACATGGGCGACGGGCTGGCCCGGTTCCTCGGCGACCTCCGGGACCGGGTGCGGGGCATCGCGGGCACGGCCAAGTCGCTCTCGGGGGCGTCCGAGCAGCTCGCCGGGGTGAGCCAGCAGATGGGGGCCAACGCCGAGGAGACCGCGGCCCAGGCGGGCACCGTGTCGGCCGCCGCCGAACAGGTCAGCCAGAGCGTCCAGACGGTGGCCGCCGCGGTCGAGGAGATGGGCGCGAGCATCAAGGAGATCGCCAAGAACGCGAGCGACGGGGCGCGGATCGCCACCGGCGCCGCCGCGGTCGCCCAGGCCACCAACGCGACCATCGCCAAGCTCGGGGCGTCGAGCGCCGAGATCGGGCAGGTGGTCAAGGTCATCACCTCGATCGCCCAGCAGACGAACCTGCTCGCCCTCAACGCGACCATTGAGGCCGCCCGCGCCGGGGAGGCCGGGAAGGGGTTCGCGGTCGTCGCCAATGAGGTCAAGGAGCTGGCCAAGGAGACCGCCAAGGCGACCGAGGAGATCGGCGAGAAGATCGGCGCGATCCAGACCGAC
The DNA here is from genome assembly GCA_036405095.1 of Gemmata sp. GTDB lineage: Bacteria > Planctomycetota > Planctomycetia > Gemmatales > Gemmataceae > Gemmata. The sequence continues at coordinate 2,521 of DASWYH010000692.1, forward strand.
ACCAAGAGCGCCGTGGACGCGATCCGCGAGATCACCGGGATCGTGAACCAGATCAACGACATCTCCAGCGCGATCGCCGCCGCGGTCGGCGAGCAGACCGCGGCCACGGCCGAGATCAGCCGGAACGTGTCCGAGGCGTCCCGCGGGAGCAGCGAGATCGCCCAGAACATCACCTCCGTGGCGCAGGCCGCGCAGGACACCACCGCCGGGGCGACCAGCAGCCGCGACGCGGCCGGCGACCTCCAGCGCATGGCCTCCGAGCTGGCCGACATGGTCGGCAAGTTCCGGTTCGACGCCGACGACGTGCCCGCCCCGGCGGCGCCGGCCCCGGCGAACCGGTTCCGGCTCTCCGAGCCGGCCAAGCCGGCCCACAACAGGAAACCGGCCCCCGCGCACTCGAACGGCCACCACGGGCACACGAACGGGTTCCGGAAGTGACCCCGGGGCGCCAAGATCAATAAACGGTCAAACGGAGGCAAGCGGTGGCCGACGCGCGCAAAATCCGGGTGATGGTGGTGGACGACTCCGTCGTCGTCCGCGGCATCCTGAGCGAGATCATCGCATCGGACCCGGCACTCGAACTGGCCGGGGTCGCGGTCAACGGCGCGCAAGCGCTGGAGCGGCTGCCCCGGCTCAACCCGGACCTCGTCACCCTGGACGTGGAGATGCCCGAGCTGGACGGGCTGGAAACCCTCTCGGGCATCCGGAGCCGGTACCCGCGGCTCCCGGTGATCATGTTCAGCACCCTCACCGACCGGGGCTCGGTGGCCACCGTGGAGGCGCTCACCCGCGGGGCCAGCGACTACGTC
>DASWYH010000693.1:0-7202 GCA_036405095.1 Gemmata sp.
GCGATGGCGACAGCACCGAGGATCAGCAACAGGAAGACGGATCGCACGCGCGGCCCCTCTTGAGTGCGAACGATACCGCGTGGAACGCCACGAACGGCGCCGCCCCGAGCGCCACGCCGAGCGTGGTCACCTCAAACCAGCACAGCCCGACGGCCACAGCGAGCAGGTACAGCAGCGAGGTCCGCAGCCCCGGGTTCGGACCGGGGAAGAGGAGCCGCAGGAGCACGTGCGACAGCAGCGCGTCGGCAATCCATGCGCCGAACAAGATCCCGCGCCCGTCGGCCGAGTCGTACAGGAAGCCCCACACCGCGAGGCCGATCAGGAGCGCGGTGAGCCCGGCAAACAGCGCCAGCCCCCAGAGGTACGGGAGCCGCGCGAGCCGGAACCGCTCCCAGTGATACTGCCAATACGGCCCGCCGCGCCCGAACGGCTCCGCGACGCCCGTGTGGGACACGATCAGCGGGACGGCCCCTGAGAAGGCGTACCATCCGGCCGGAACCGAGGACAGCACCGTGAGGGCGGCGAGCGCGAGCACGATAAGTAGTTCGATCACGGCTTGGTCACCTTGAACCCGGCCTTTTCGAGCGCCCCCACCACGTCTTCCGTCTTCGCCTGGGTCGGGAAGCTGAGCACGTCCGTCGCCGCCGGCGGGACCGCAGCCCGGCGCTTGTACCCGAGTTGCACCATGCGGCCAATGTCCCGCTCCTGCTCGCGCGGCAGGCTCGCGGTGTACGTGGGCCGCATCACCGCCGGCGCGTTCTGCGCGTCGTGCCCGAGCCCGAGCGAGTGCCCCAGCTCGTGACAGGCCACGGTCGGCAGGCTCACCAGGTTCGCGGCCGGCGCCCCGGGCGTCCACCGCTCCGAGTTGTCGAACCGGAGCGGCTTCGGGTTGTTGGTGCCGTCTGCCAAGTACGCTTCCGCCAGGATCCCGGCGGCGCCGTCGATGCGCTCGAACCGGATCGGGATCTGGGCGCCGCCCTGCACCTCCACGAACTCGATCGCGAGTTGCTCGCCCCACCACCCGGCGGCCTGCTTCAGCGCGCCCTGGATTGCGGCGTCGGACAGCGGCGGGTTGAGCCCCTTCGCGCTCGCGTAATCCACGCTGTACGTGATCCGGTCCGTGGGCCACCGGGCGGCCTGCGTTTCGAGCCGCTGCGGCCCGGCGTGGTCGTGATCGCACCCGCTGAACCGGGCGCCCTCGTAGTCGATCGGGGCGAGGTCCGCCTGTACCGCCTGCGGGGTCGCGTCGGCCACAACGGTGATCGGGGGCGGCGGGATCGGCTGCCCGGTGCGGACCGCCTGCACGGCGCTCACCGCCCACCCGCCGAGGGCCAGGAGCATGAGGGCGGCGGTGACGATGCGCTTGCGGTTCGGGGGCGGGGTCGGGCTGGAACTCATCGGCGGGCCTCATGGGGTCAGGTTTTCAATAGGTCTTATCAATCACATATCAAAATAGCATAGTGTATGCCTATGGCAGAACGCGCGCGGGAGCGGAAATATCTCCCGCCGCCGCCCGCGCGACCCGCTCCATTTCGGCGGCCCGGTCCCGGCGCGATCCGCCCGCCCCCGACCAGTGCAGCACCGCGTCCGGCGGCGCCGCGCGGAACCCGGGGTCGGTCCAGTTCTGCCAGTTGCACCGGCGGTCCAGGAGCCGGTACGGGAGCCCCGAATCGAGCAGCCGCGCGTTGGTGTGGTCCTGCTCCGCGCAGTGAGCGACGGGCATCGGGCCGACGGGCGGGAGCAACAGCTCGCGGTGCGAGCGAGGAACAATCATCACGCCCGCGTTTGCCATCCAGGGCAGGTGTGGAACGTGATTGAATCCCATGTCCGCGCGAAACTTCCGGTACGCGGCCTCGCGCCCGAACCGGGGGCTCATCCGGTGCCAGGGGAGTTCGTCACAGAGCCCGAACTCGTGCGGCGCACACATGGCGAACAGGTCCACGCACCCGGGCCGCAACAGCACGTCCGCGTCCACGTAGGCGATGCGCTCGTAATGGTCGAGGGCGCGCGCGATCGCGAACTTCGAGGACATCGGCCAGGACGGGTGTCCGGGCCAGTCGAGCACCACGACATCGGCCCCGACCCGCTCGGCGTACCGGCGCATCAGTGGCCCACTCGCGGCGAAGCACCGTTGGGCCTCGGCGCCCACCACGACGGTGACCAGCGCCCGCGCGCGTGTGGGTGTGAGCGGGAGCGCGGGCGGCTGGGGCACCACGAGCCAACCCGGCCGCGCGGGCAGAACGGGTCGATCCGCGGGCCGGGGCGCGAGAGCGGCAACGGGGCGCCGCGGGAGCAGCGCGGGATCGGGAGCGTAGTCCGGGCACGCGGCGCACACCGCAACGCCCTTGCCCGCGTCGGTGCGGGTGCAGCGCCCGTGTCGGTCGCACTCGCGCACGTGTCGGGCCTCCCCGGCGCAGGTCCGGCACGGCTCGACCACATCACCTTCGTGCTCACACGGCAGGGGGCGGGCCGACGCCAGCGGGGACGGGGCCGGGGTGCGAGCGCGGAGTTTCGCCAGGCGGGCGCGGAGTTGGGGGTGGTGATTCGGGGGCATGGTACGCGCTCAATGTGATCGGTGTTTCCAATGACTATGTCGCACTTGGCCCAGTAGATCACGAGATCGTGAACCCGACGTAGTCCAGCCCCGGACCGCCACAAGTTCCGGGGCCGGCGACCCCGGAGTTGCTGATGGAAAACGGGGCGCACGTCATGGGCTGGTTCCCGCTCACGAAATCAAAGCAGCCTGAGAAAGTTATGGCAAAGGTGGGCAGGGTGCCCCCGCTGCCCGGATCGGACAGTGCCATCGACAGCTCGGTGAAAAACGGCCCCGGGGTCGCCACGGCCCAGTTCGTGCCGTTCCACGACAGTGTGTACGAGAGCCCGTTGAGCGGGGTGTAAACGCCGGTGCCGCCGTAAAAGGCCAGGGTCAGCGTTCCGGGCGCGGTCGTTTCGGTGCCCATACAGTTGATCGTTGGCCCGCACGCCGCTTCGCACTCCGCGAGGCTCGCATACGTCCCGTCCGCGGCCTCGACGCACGCCCCGTCGGTGCAGTTGTAAGTGGGGAGGGGGCCGCAGCAGTCGTAGACGGGCACGAGGATGTAATCGACTTCGCCCGGGTCTTGCGCGGCCATGAAGTTGGTGCCGCAGCAACTCCAAGCGTTGTCATCGACTGACCAGGTGCGGCCGTCCGCAGCGGTGAGGAGGTAGTACCCCTCGCTGTAGGTCAGCACCCAGGCGTCGGGCACGAGGACCGAGCGGAACACACACTCGCCGCTGTCGGACAGTGCCACCCAGTCCTGGAGTTCGTCGGCCCCGTTGCGCACCTCCCACCGGGAGCTGATGCGGAGGCACGGGGCGCACACCCCGGGGAACAGGTCCACGCAGTCCACCCGGGTCTCGCCCGGGCACGGGTGCTCGATCACCACGGCGGTGCCGCCCGGGAGCGCCCCGGGCAGGTCGAAGATCGCGCCGAGGGAGTCGCCGGTGTCAGACAGCCGCTGGAGCGCGCGGCGGGTCACCGAGGCGATATCGGTGATGGCGATTTCGATCCACCACTCGCCGCCCTCGCAGTAGAGGAGGAGGCTGTTCAGGGTGGTCGCCGTAGCGCCGAGCCCCGACGATCCCTCAACGGGTTCCTCCAGATACCACATAGCGCCGCCCGGGTCGGGCACGAGGGCGCCCTCGAACCGGGCCATGTCTCCCAGAATCGCCACGGGCGATTCGACGACGAATGGCAGGCTCGCGGCGGCACCCTCGGGGCAGCAGTCCCCACCGGCGCCGCCCGGGTCGCCGTCGGGGCAACAGTCTTCCGGGGCGTCGGCGCAGGCGGCCTCTTCGACGCGGCCCGGCGCGCGGATCAGCACGCGCTGCTTCTGCAACGTGAGGCCAACGACCATGCGGGCCATGTGCTCAGCCTCCCCCGGGGATCGTGATCGGGGCGCCCCAACCCGCGGTGGCATCGGCCAGGAGCTGCGCGACGATCTCCTCTTCGGTGCGGCGCGGCTGCCCGCGGGCCTCGCGCTCGTCGTTCAGCCACGTGAACGTGCGGCGCGCGATCACGCGGATCGCAACCGAGGTCGGATCGTCGCTCGCGAGGAACTGCATCACCGCGGCCTGCGAGGCGCGCCGGAGCGGGGCGGTCGGGTCGGGCACGTGGGCCGCGACGACGGCCGACACCGCGGCCTCTTGCGCGCCGGTGAGGGGTTCGGCGAAGAGCACCTCCACAGCATCCCCCGACCCGGCGATTCCGAGGAACCCGGGGAGCGCGAGCGCGGCCAGCTCGGTATGTAGCTGCGCGTCGTCGCGGGCCGCGAGGGTGAACGGGTATCGGGTCGCGTCGGCCACGGTCACCCCTTGATTTGGACCATCAAAAGTCGGTCGGCGAAGAACCCCGTTCCGGCGGAAACCATGAACTGCAACTTGATCGTGTGCGACCCGGCCGCGAGGGTCACCACGTGCCCGCCGGCGAGCGCGTGCGCGCTGGTGGTGGTGGCCGCGCTCGCGAGGCAGAGCTGGGTGTCGGTGCCGTCCACGTCGGCGTAAATTGCACCGAGCGCCCCGCCCCCGCTCGTGTTCACGTACCACGCCGCGGCCGTGATCACGACATCGGTCGACACGTCCAATGTGAACGTGATCGACTGCGCGGTGGTGAGGTCGGCGGGGCTCGTGCTGGTGGTGCTCTGCTGGGTCGCGACGCGCGAGGTGCCGAGGATCTTGCCGGAGTGGGCCACGAACGCGGCTTGAGAGCCGAGCAGCCGGGGGTGGTTCGTGTACGCGGTCGCCCCCGGGTCGGGCACGAGCCCTTTAGCCGCCGAGCCACCCGCCGCCACGAACGCGGACAGGAGCGCGGTCGCCTGCGCGCCGGTCAAGTCTTCCGGGTCGCCGGTGCCCGCGCTGGTGCGGCCCTTGAGGCTCCCGTTTGCCATCTGCGCGAGCTTGGCGTTCGTCACGGCGTTCGCCGCGAGGCCCGCCGTTGCCACGGTGCCGAACCCGAGCGCGGTGCCCGAGCGGCGCAGGACGTGACCGTCCGTGCCCGCCGCCAGGTCCGCGACGTTGCCCGTGCTGTTCGCGCTGCGCCCGATCACACTGAGCGCCGCGGACTGGCGCAGCATACCATCGGTGACCTTGTTCGCGCCGATTGTGGTGACCAGCCCGGGGCCGGTCGTGGTCACGTCCCCGGTGAGCGGCCCCGGGGTTCCGAGCACGCCGCCCGATACGGTCACGATCCCGTTCCCGCTCGGCGCCGGTCCCGCTGGCCCCGTTGCCCCGGTTGCTCCCGTCGCGCCGGTGGCCCCGGTGGCACCCGTTGGCCCCGTGATGTTCGTGACCACGGAATACGCGCCGCCGACCTTCAGGTACACGTCACCGTTGGCCGTGTTCAGGTAGTAATCGCCGTCTACACCGAGGCCGCTCGACGGGGCGCCGGAACCGTTCCGCCATACCGATCCTGGCGCGCCGTCGGCCCCGTCCGCTCCATCGTTCCCTGGGTCGCCTTGCGGCCCCTGGTCGCCCTGTATCCCTTGTTCGCCTTGCCCTCCTGGTGGTCCGGTTGGTCCGGTTTCGCCCGGTGGCCCTTGTTCCCCCGTCGGCCCTTGTTCGCCCGGCGGCCCCGCCGGGCCGATGGCCCCGGTCACCGCGACCCACCCCGGTTCGCACCGGGCCTCGAATACCGCGCCCTCCCACTGGTCGTAAATCGTGTACGCGGTCTCGCCGTTGATCGTGTCTTCGGCCGGCGTGACGATCACCTCGTTGGCGCTCGCGTCGATCTTGACCACGCAATATCGGCTCGACGGCTCCCAGTCGCGGAGCGTGATGGTCACCGGCGCGGTGCTCGCGTCCACGTAGACCATCCAGATGTCGATGCTCTCGATGGTGTAATCGGTCGCGACCGTCACGCACTCGGCGAACCGCGGGCACACCCCGCTCACGAATTCAAAGGTGGTGGTGGGCTGGAGTGTCGGGACGGTTGGTAGCAACCCGGACCCGCTCCCCGGCGGCTGCTGCGGCGGCTTCTGACAGGACACATCAAGTGTCTCGACGTACTCCCACCCGTCGCCACCGGGCGAGCACTGGTAGAGCCGCAGGTAACCGTCTTCGCACACCGTCTTGAACTGCTCGCACGGCGCGCAGTCCCCGACCTGGTGCTTGAGGATCGTCACCCACTGGTACTCGCCGCCGCGGTTCCGGCAGTACACCACCGTGGTGCGCACGTCGCCGCCGGTGAACGCGGCGTAGACCGGCTGACCGATGGGGGTGTCGGTCGGGAGCCCCTCTCCGTCGAGGATCAGCAGGTCCGCGGCGTAATAGTCCCAACCGTCGTGCAGCGAGCTGCTGATCCCCGTGACCCAGTCCAGATCGGGATCGAGGGGGAACGCGAAGTGCTCCTCGATCGTGGCGAGCTGCGCGGCGCTGAAGTACGGCTCCCGGTAGGGCGGGTCGCCCCCGTGCTCGCCGACCACCTCGCGCCCGAGCCAGTCCACGATATCGATCGACTGGCCCGCGATCGGGAACCCGTTCTGCGGGGCCGCGAGGGGCACGCCGTCGCCCAGCGCGATGTGCAGGTGGGGGCCGCCGGAGTGCGGCCCGATGTACCCGATGAGTTGCCGCGGAGTCAGCTTGTCCCCTTCGGCGACTGCCACGCTCTGCTGGTGCAGGTAGATCGTGTACCACTCGGTACATGGGGCGGCTGCGACGTTGTTCGCCGGTTCGCTCGCCCCCATGTCGCCTTGCAGGAGCACGACCGCCCGCCGGGCGGTCGGCTCGCCGCTCCCGCTCCCGGCGTCTTCGATCCAGATGATTTTCGCGGGGCCGCCCTCGGCGCGGCTCACCAGGGCCGCGGACCCCGCGCCCGTCACATTGTCCGCGCCCTCCGGCGCGGCCCACCCGTCCCCCTCGTTGTTCACGACCACATCACAGGGCACCACGCCGAGCACCGCGGCCCGCACGGTCGCGCCGGCGCCCGCGGGCTCGATGGTGACCGCGAACGCATCGAGGTAGCTCGACGGCGCCGTGCCCGGGAACACCGGGGCGGCGCGCAGGTCGTGCGGCTGGTCGGTCGCGCTCACCAGCGGCGCGCCGAGCTTGAGCACCGCGAACGCGGGCAGCGCGGCCCCGGTGTCGTTGCGGACGTACACCAGCGTCTGCGGGACCGGCAGCTTCGGCGGGTCCGCGAGCGCGCCCGCGGCCCCGGACCGCTGCCACGC
>DASWYH010000694.1:0-2903 GCA_036405095.1 Gemmata sp.
GAAGAGGAATCGCTCTTCGCGCGTGACGACAACGACGTCCTCGTCCGGCGCGAGAAAGAGACCCGCGACCGGTTCAACGACCTCGTCACCGTCATCGTGGACGGGTTCCCGATCGAGGTGCCCCGCGCGGTCCCCCGGACCGACGCCCAGGGGAACGTGCTCCGCGGCGCCGACGGGAAAGAGATCCCCCGGACCACCACCATCTACGACGCCGCCGTGGCGCTGGTCGATGCGGGCGTGTGGACCGACGAGGAGCTGAAGACCCGCATCCCGGTGCTGTGCCACCAGCAGCACGTCAGCCCGGTCGCGGTGTGCCGGATGTGCTCGGTCCACATCTCCAGCATGAAGCGCGGGAAGCTGACCCCCGGGCGCAAGCTGGTGCCCGCGTGCCAGCACCGCGTCGAAACCAACATGGTGGTCACCACCCGCGCCGGGCTGGGCGGGTACAACCCGGCCAAGCGCGCGGAAGCCCAGGCCGACAGCAAGACCGCCAGGACCATCACCGACGCCGCGGAGAGCGTCAACCAGTCGGTCAAGATGCTCGCCGAGTTCCTGGTCGCGGACTGCCTCCACGAGCCGCTCACGGAGACCAAGCGGTACGAGGACGAGCTGTCCACGGTGGCCCAGTCGCTCCAGGTGCTGGAGGCGCGCCCGAGCCTGCTCCGGCCCGCGGACCTGCCGAGCCGCAACGCGGCGGAAGAGGCGATCCCGAAGTCCCGGCGGATCGGCCTGCCGCTGCTCCCCACCCTGAGCGAGACCGAGCGCAAAGAAGAGGCCCCGGGCCTGCGGGCCGAGTGGGAGCAGTGGAACGCCGAGGTCGATCAGAGCTACCCGTACTCGTCGCGGACCGTGGTGGTCGACCACGACCGGTGCATCGTGTGCGACCGGTGCGTGCGCGCGTGCGGCGAGGTGAAGCCGTTCAAGGTGATCGGGCACACCGGGAAGGGGTACGGCACCCGCATCAGCTTCGACCTCGACAACCTCATGCGGGACAGCACCTGCGTGCAGTGCGGCGAGTGCATGAACAGTTGCCCCACCGGGGCCCTGTCGCTCCGCCGCCGGGTGCGCCCGCGCGCGTGGGACGACGAGCCCGAGGCCCTCGCCCAGGTGCCGGTGAACCCGAGCACCCCGTTCCCGGCGGGGTCCGACTTCCTCACCGCCGACGAGATGCGGGACGTGTGGCTCGTGTACGAGAGCCCGACCCGCGGCCCGCGCGTCGTGTTCCCGTTCCGCTCGATCCCGTACTCGTACCTCAAGTGGAACGAGGGCGCGGTGCGCAAGTGGGAGATCCAGCCGGGCCAGCGCAAGGTGCTGTGCGAGGAGGGCGAGTACGGGAGCACCGCGTTCCTGCTCCAGGGCACCGGCACGTTCGAGATCTACGTCCGCGGGGAGGCCCCGGAGCCCAAACGCGGGCTGCTCGCGCGCCTGTTCGGCGGCTCGGAGCAGAAGCCGAAGCGCAAGACCGACGACTACGGCGCGCTGGTGAAGGTGTCCTCCGGCAACGAGCTGGTGCTGGGCGAAATGACCTGCGTCACCCAGCGCCCGCGCGTCGCCACCGTCATCGCGGTCGCCGAACCGGACAACCCCGAGCTGGTGTTCGGGTACGACGAGAACCGGTGGCCGACGGTCACCCCGCACCCGAAGCGGACCGGCCCGGTCGTGGTGTACGAGATCACCCGCAACATGCTCGACATGATGCAGCGGTCGGCCTCGGCCCGCGAAGACATCCAGGAGATGTACACCCTGCGCGCGATCCAGACGGGCGTGCAGAGCGGGCGCCTGTTCGAGTTCCTCGACCGCATGGAGCGCGAGCAGGCGGTCACGTTCCTCCTGAGCGAGGGGGTCACGTTCGCCCGCGTCGAGGCCGGCGAGGCGATCATCTCCGAGGGCGACGCCGCCGCCGCGTTCTACATCATCCGCCTCGGCACCGTCCGCGTGTACACCACCGCCGGCGGCGGCGAGCAGGTGCTCCGGCTGCTCTCGGTGGGCGACAGCTTCGGCGAGGGCGGGTTGCTCCAGGACCGCCCCGGGAACCGGACCGCGACGGTCGAGGCGCTCGACCCGGTGGAGGTGGTGCGGGTCCCGGGGCCGGTGTTCCGCCGGCTGTGCGAGCGGTTCCCGAAGCTCAAGGAGGGCATGAAGGCGGCCCCGCGCCCGGCGGTCCCGGGGGTCGCGAAGGCGCCTCCGCCGGCGGTCCTCCGCGACTACGTCCGCCAGGGGCTCTACCAGGGCCAGAAGCTGCTGGTGCTCGACCTGAAGAGCTGCACCCGGTGCGACGAGTGCACAAAGGCGTGCGCGGACTCGCACGACGGCAACGCGCGGCTGCTCCGCGAGGGGCTGCGGTTCGGGGACTTCCTCGTCGCGACCTCGTGCCGCTCGTGCAAGAAGCCGTACTGCATGGAGGGGTGCCCGGTGGACGCGATCCACCGCAGCGGCACCCACCTGGAGGTGCTCATCGAGAACCACTGCATCGGGTGCGGGCTGTGCGAGCGCAACTGTCCCTACGGGGCGATTCACATGACCTCGCGCGGGGTGCCCAACCCCGACGCGGCCAAGCACGAGGGCGGCGACCCGCAGAAGATCGCGGCCCGGCGCGCGGTCAACTGTGACCTGTGCCAGGGGAACGAGCCGTACTGCGTGCAGGCGTGCCCGCACGAGGCCGCGTACCGCATGGACGGCCCCGGGCTGCTCAACGAGGTGCTGCACCGCCTCGACACGCACAACTGAAGCCGGACCGTAGCCGAATATGGGTCGTTTCAAGTGGTCAGCGGTCAGCGGTCAGTGGTCAGTGGTCAGAAGGGCGTGACACCGAATCGAGTTGAAGGGCAACGGCGTGCCCCTGGCCCCTTGCGTGAAAGGGACACGCCCCGCTTCAACCCGCGTTGGTACGAAGCCGGTTCCGT
>DASWYH010000695.1:0-3389 GCA_036405095.1 Gemmata sp.
AGTGCGCACCGGTGAACCCGCGCAACTGTTCCAGTACGGGCGGCGTGAGCGGGAACCCGCTGCGCGGCTCGCCGAGCGTGTGAACGATGGCCCACTGCTGCTCCGCGAGGCGCCGTTCCGCGTGCCGGGCGGCGCCCCGGGCCGCCCACGCCGTCGCCACCGCGTCGCCGATCAGCAACAGGGCGAGCGGGAGAATCAGCCGGTAACGCAGCGAGAGGCGCATTGGGGGCTCGATCGAAGGTGCAACGGTCACCGCCCGGCGGGTCCGCGGCGTAACTCCCACCCACGCGGTCCGCGCGTCGTGTAGAATGGGGTTACTCCGTGCCCCGTTAGTGCGCATCGGGGCTTTCGCGCCCGGTGACGTTATTTTATGCTGGTTGGGGCACCGGAACGAATCCCGGCCCGAATGAGTAAGGAATGGACGGCATCTTTCACGAACTGTCCCGCAAGACCGACCCGGCCAAGCTGCTCGGTTACCTCAACTTCTCCGACGGGCGCCCGGACCCGCGGTTCCAGAAGGGGCTGGCCGACGCGGGGGCGCACCTCGTCGAGAGCGGCGACCCGGCGCCCTGGCGCGCGCTGGCCGCGTGGCTCGCGCACGAACTCGACGGGCTCGTGGCGGCGGGCTCCGCCGCGTTCCGCGACCCCGCACAGGTCCGGGCGGTTCTCGACGCGGCCCTCGTGCGGCTCCCGGCCGCGTACCGGGCGCACCACGCCGACCAACTGGCGCACCAGCCCGACGCGGCCCTCTTCGGGCCGTTCTTCCTCGCGCGGTGCTGCGAAGCGGTGCTCAAACAAGGGCCGCCGTGGGACGAGCCCGAGCGGCTCGTGGCCGGCGCCCTGAACCTGTTGAACGACTACGTCGGCTACCGGCCGATCGCGATCCTGGAGACGCGGCCCAACACCGAGTTCTATTCGCACGAGAAGGTGCGCCCGGTGCCGCTCGCGCTCGCCGGCGCCGGCGTCTCCCCCGGCGTGTACGCCGACATCGTGCGGTCCGCGCTCAAGCTGCTCGAAGAGACCGAACCGGCGCTCCTCGAAGAGGCCAGTTTCGACCCCAAGAAGCTCGACGAACTGGCCTACGACCCGCGGGCCCACGACCACTTCCACCCGGTCAACAAGCGGCCCAACGTGCTGTTCGGCGAGTGGGACCCGCACACCATCGACGGCGCCGGGTTCTTCCGCCGGTTCGTGCTCCGGCAGATGACGCTCGACACGCTCCTGACCTGGGTCACCCCCGGCGAACCGGGGGCCGCGGAGCGGTCCGAGCGCCTGTTCGAGGCGGCGGCCGTCCTCGCGGGGACGATCCTGATGGGCGCGGGGGTCAGCGGGGCCGGCCCGAACTTCCACGACTCCACGGTGACCCTCTCGAAGCTGGTGCCGCGCATCGCGCGCTACCGCGACGCCTTCTATCAGAGGCTGTTGAAACAGTTACCGGGCGCGCACGGCGAGCGGCTCCGGGCCGAAGCCGAGAAGCGGAAGCAGCCGTTCGCGGGCGTCCGGCAGTTCCTGAACCAGGCGATCTCGACCCAGCGGGCCGCTCACCTCCAGGACCGCCGGCTGGCGCAGTTCTACGCCGCGATGGGCTACCCCGCCGCGGCGCGCGAGCAGTCCGGGAAGATCGACGCGCCCGCGGTGCGGTTCGGGACCGAGATCCGCATCCGCCAGACCGAAGCCGGGTTCGCGGCCGATCGCAACCGCCCGGCCGCGGCGGCCCCGCTCCTGGCAGAAACCGAAGACCTGCTGAAGCGCGGGGTCGACTGCGGGGCGCTGATCGACCCGTGGAACATCCTCGGCTACCAGGGCCTGTTCCCGATCTTCCCGGGGCGCGAGGACACGGTGCGCGACCCGCGGGCCGAGGAGCTGATCAACATCGCCGGGCGGCAGCTCGACCTGTACGCCCGCGCGAGCGCCGCCGCGGCGCTCGCCGACGACGAGGGCACCCGCGAGCGGCTCACCGCCCGCATGCGCGACTTCGCCGCGTGGTGGGACCGGTTCGCCACCTCGACCGTCAGCGACATGCCCCGCATCGTCGGCGGCGAGCGCGCGGACGCGGCCGAGCACGTCGCCGGCGCGCTCGCGGAGTGGTCCCGGCGGCTCCCCAACTCGAACGACGTCGCGTTCTGGCGCCAGCACCGCGAGGGGTTCACCAGCCCGGCCGCGTTCGCGCAGGTGCTCGAACCGCTCATCGAGCGCAAAGAGTGGAAGGCCGCGCTGGGGCTGCTCATGACGTGGCTGTCGGAGAGCGACACCGTGCCGCTCGACGAACCGGGCGCCTCCTTCGAGGGGCTCGCGGAGCGGTGGCTCCGCGGGGTGCTGGTGTCCGAACCGGTGGCCGAGCGCGGCCCGCTGCTCCGGCGGTTCTTCGAGCTGCTGGAGGCGAACGCGGGCGAGGACTGGTGCGCCCCGCACGAGTGGCTCAACCAGCGCCCCAAAGGCGCGGACGAGGAGGAGGAAGAGGAAGACCCGTTCGGCTCCGCCTACGAGGGGATGACGTACAAGGACTCGACCGACGACGGGGTGGAGGGGTCGGTCGCCGGCGACCCGCCGGACGCGATCGGTGAGTTCAGCCTGGAGGCCCAGGCGGACACGATCGAGGACCGCCTGGGGTTCCTGCACGCGGTCGCCAAGCTGTGGCGCCGCGCGGCCCGGTGGGACGTGTGGCTCCCCACCGACGGCACCCGCGACGCGACCCTGGGGGCGTGGCTCACCGCCGCGCGCCGCGCGAACGACTCGCTCGGCGTGTTCCTCGCTCGGCTCACCGATGTCACGGTGCCGGACCCGTCCGGCGGGCACGAGGGGATGATCGAGTTCGACCGCCGGCGGGCGATCAAGGGGCACCTGCTCGATCTGGGCGTGGCGGCGTGCGTGGACGTGCGCCGGGCGGCCCTTGCGCTCGCCGCGGTCCGCTCCCCGGGGCCGGAACTCGCCAGCGGGGCCCGCCCCCCGGCGGGCAGCGAACCGGCCCCGCCGCCCGCGTGGGAGTCGCTGCTCGTGCGCATCGAGCGGGCCCTCGCGCGCGGGGACGCCGCGAGCGTGCGCGGGTACCTCCCGGCGTTCATCGCGCACTTCCGCCGGGAGCCGCTCCTGTACTGCCCGCCGTCCGACGGGGGCAAGCCGCGCGAGGTGCTCACCGCGCAGACCGCGCTCAGCGTGCTCGAAGACCTCGTGACCCGGCTCCCGCGCCTCGGGCTGCTGCGCGAGACGTTCCAGTTGACCAAGCTCGCGCGGCAGATGGAGTGGAACAACCCGCCCGAAGGGCGGCGGGTGAGCAGCTTCGACCAGCTGTTCCGGACCGCGCTCGCGGGCGTGGTCGAGACGCTGCTCGCCGCCGCCGCGACCTGGGGCGAGGACGCGACCGGGGAAGAAGGCCCGCTCGCGGACGCGCT
>DASWYH010000696.1:0-4816 GCA_036405095.1 Gemmata sp.
ACGAAGTCCGAAGAGGACGACATCAAGAAAGAGGTTTCTGGCGCACAGAAACAGCTCGCGAACCTTCAGAAGAAGCCCGACGACCCGAAGAAAGACAAGCCAGCGGTTCCCGGTACGGTCCCCGAAGCCGCCATTGCCAAAATGCAGTGGCGCAGCATCGGACCCGCCAACATGGGCGGGCGCATCACCGCCCTCGCGGTCGTGGAGAGCGACCCCACCACCTACTACGTTGCCACCGCGAGCGGCGGCCTGCTCAAAACCACGAACAACGGCACCACGTTCAGCTTCGTGTTCGAGAAGGAAGCGACCGTTTCGATCGGGGACGTCGCGGTGAGCCCGAGCGACCCGAAGGTCGTCTACGTGGGCACCGGTGAGAGCAACCCGCGGAACTCCGCGTCCTACGGCGACGGCGTCTACAAGAGCACCGACGCGGGCAAAACGTGGCGGAACGTCGGCCTCAAGAAATCGTTCAGCGTCGGCCGGATCGTGATCCACCCGAAAGACCCCGACACGGTGTACGTCGCCGCGATGGGGCGCCTGTGGGGGCCGAACGAGGAGCGCGGGGTCTTCAAGACCACCGACGGCGGCGCGTCGTGGGAGAAGGTGCTGTTCGTTGACGACAGGACCGGCGCCATCGAATTGCGCATGGACCCCACCGACCCGAACGTGCTGCTCGCCGGGCTGTGGGAGCGCAAGCGCGACGAGTTCGACGGGTTCTTCGGGCGCGGCCCGTGGCCCGGTCCCGACCAGTACGGGCCGATCGTCGCGCACGGCGCCGGGGGCGGGCTGTTCAAGACGAGCGACGCCGGGAAGACCTGGAAGAAGCTCACCGGCGAGAAGGCGGTCGCCGGGCTCCCCACCGTGAAGACCGGGCGCATCGGGCTGGACTACTCGCGCAAAACGAAGGGGCTCGTGTACGCGATCATCGACACGGAAGACATCGGGAAGGGGCGCCCGGTGCTCACGGTGTACATGGGCGTGTCCGGCGAGGGCGAAAAGGACGGCGCGAAGATCACCGCCGTTGTCGAGGACGGCCCGTCGGCGAAGGCCGGGCTCAAGGACGGCGACCTCATCACCGCCGCCGACGGCAAGAAGATCAGCAGCTACGACGCGCTCCTCGATTATCTCACGTCCAAGAAGCCCGGCGACGTGGTGAAGCTGACCGTCACGCGCGCGAAGGGCAAGAAGGACGACAAGAAGGACAACGAAACACTCACCCTCGAATTGAAGCTCGCACCGCGCCCCAACGCGCCGGCTCCGAAGAAGGGCGGCAGCCCGCCCAAGGGGCAGCAAACGCTCGCCCCGGGCGGCGTGGTGACCGACGTCACCGGGTTCGATTCGCCCGTAACGGTCGCGGAGGTGCCGAAGGACGGGGCCGCGGCGAAGGCCGGCGTCAGAGCCGGGATGACCATCGTTGCCATCGAAGGGAAGGACACGCCCGATTTCCGCGCGTACCGCACGGAACTACGTGTCGGGGGGAAGGTCGAAAACCCGCGCAAGGCCGGCGACAAGGTGAAGGTGTCGTTCAAGGCCGGCGACAAGAAGGCGTTCGAGGTCACCCTCGCACTTGAAACGGCCGAACTGCGGTTCCAGGGGGGCGGGCGCCCGCAGGGCGCATCGGCCCGGCCGTTCATCCTGCAACCGCAGGTCGGCGGGC
This sequence comes from Gemmata sp., assembly GCA_036405095.1. GTDB lineage: Bacteria > Planctomycetota > Planctomycetia > Gemmatales > Gemmataceae > Gemmata. Next base: position 1,658 of record DASWYH010000696.1, read on the forward strand.
AGCAGGCCAACGTGCAGAACAACCAGGGCAAGGACGGCTACCAGACCGGCGGCGTGTACGTGTCGAAGGACAACGGCGACACCTGGACCCGCGTCAACAGCGTGAACCCGCGCCCGTTCTACTTCAGCAACGTCCGCGTTGATCCGACCGACGACAGCACCGTCTACGTTCTCGGCGACACGGTACTGTGGCGCAGCACCGACGGCGGGAAGCGGTTCGCGAGCGCCCAGGCGAGCAGCGTTCACCCGGACCACCACGCGCTCTGGATCGACCCGCGGGACTCGCGGCACATGATCCTGGGCTGCGACGGCGGGTTCTACGCGACCTACGACCGCGGCGCCACCTGGGACCACCTGAACGTACTCGCGCTGGGCCAGTTCTATCACGTCGCGGTGGACAGCCGCAAACCGTACCGCGTGTACGGCGGGCTCCAGGACAACGGGAGCTGGGGCGGGCCGTCGCGCACGCTGCGCGGCACCGGGCCGAGCAACGAGGACTGGCAGTACCTCCGCGGCGGCGACGGGTTCGTGTGCCGCGTGGACCCGAACGACCCCGACGTGGTCTATTCCGAGAGCCAGAACGGCGGCATCGGGTGGATCAACCTGAGGACCGGTGAGCAGCGCGGCGCCCGGCCCCGGCCGGTGAAGCCGGGCGAAGAGCTGCGGTTCAACTGGAACACGCCCTTCATCCTGTCGAATCACAACTCGCGCATCTTCTACTGCGGGGCACAGTACGTGTTCCGCTCGCTGGACCGTGGGGAGAACCTGAAGGCCATCAGCCCCGAGCTGACGCGCACCAAGCAGGGCTCGATGACCGCGATCGCCGAGAGCCCCAAGAGTGCGGACGTGCTGTGGGCCGGCACCGACGACGGCAACCTGTGGGTCACGAAGGACGGCGGCGGGAACTGGACCAACGTCCTCGACAACCTCAAGAAGGCCGGGCTCCCGGGGCCGCGGTGGGTCAGCACCATCGAGCCCGGGCGCGCGAAGGAGGGGCTGTGTTACGTGTGCCTCGACGGGCACCGCTCGGACGACGACCGGCCCTACCTCTTCGTGACGGAAGACTACGGCGCCACCTGGAAAAGCGTCGTGGGCAACCTGCCCGAGTTCGGCTCGACGCGCGTGCTCCGCGAGGACATCACCGCTTCGGAAATCCTGTACTGCGGGACCGAGTTCGGCATCTGGGTGTCGGTGAACCGCGGCGGGAACTGGGCCAAGCTCAACAGCAACCTGCCCACGGTCGCGGTTCACGAGGTCGCGCAGCCGGCGAGCGCGAGCGAGATCGTGATCGCGACCCACGGGCGCAGCGTGTGGGTACTCGACGTGGCGAGCCTGCGCCAGATGAAGCCGGACGCGCTCGCCGCGCCCGCGACGTTGTTCGCGCCGGCGCCCGTGACGCGGTGGCAGTTCGGGCCGGGGAGCTTCCCGTACTCGCGGGACGTTCGCAAGTTTTACGGCACCAACCCGCCCAGCGGCGGGAGCATCGAGTACCTGCTGACCAAGCCCGCGAAGGAGGTGGGGGTCAAGGTTGTGGACGTGAACAACAAGGCGGTGCGCGAGTTCCGCGCCCCGCCGGCGACGGCCGGGTTCCACAAGCTCGCGTGGTCGCCCCCGAAGGCGGGCGCGTTCCGGGTGGTGCTGACCGTGGACGGAAAGGAGTTTACCCAGATGGCGGTGGCGGAAGCGGACCCGAACGCGGACCCGAAGGCGGTCATCACGGACGGCCCGCAACCGGTCCCCGGTGGTGACGAAAATGAAGAGGACGAGGCCGAGATCGTGCCGTTCATCCCGAAAGCAAAAGATTAAACCGGCAAAAGGTGAAGCGCCTTATCTTGTGGATAAGGCGCTTCTGCTACTCAGCCATTTCGTCCGTGAGGACGGCGCCGGTGCAGACGTGCGGTGTGTTGTTGTGCTCCTCCCCGAACACAACACTTCTCTAATCCCCAACAGCTCCCACGCGCGAGACGCTTCGCGCGGCCGCACCATTCAAGCGCTGGAAATCGTAGGGTTTCGCGAGTGGGAGCTGTTGCGTTGAAATGTTAAGCGGACCGCAGCTCGGATCCCGCTCGATATCCTGCTGAAAAACCGAACATATGAACATTCGAATCGCCGATCTAGCCGGATCGCATTTATGCAAGAATTGAAATGAGAGCAACTCGTGGAAACCCGCAAGCTGTCATCGAGCGGAGAGGGAGGGATTCGAACCCTCGATGCCCTTGCGGGCATATCGGTTTTCGAGACCGACGCATTCGACCACTCTGCCACCTCTCCAACTGGTTAAACTGCTACTTCTCGTGAGTTTGCTACCCCTTAAGTTGTTCTGCTCCGCCGCCGGCGGAACGGTCTCGGGCGGTAAACAGGTGCCACTCACCTTCCGCAAGTTGATAACGTGACGCGTAAAGAAGTCTACAAGTTCACGCGCTCCGAAACAAGGGCGCGAAATAGAGAGAGGTGAGGCCGGGTGAAGCAGCGGCTTTGGAGAGCGGCGGAACCCGTGGAAACAAGCAATGTCGAGCCAGGCCGAAGGACCCGCTCCCGTACCCGAACCACGGGCGAAGAAATGCCCCCGAGCCGTGGGCGTCATTCTTTCTGCTCGCGGCGTCTGGCCGCGGTCACTTTTGTGGAGGCCCCCAAATGACTCGGCGGTCGTTATTCCTCCCATTCGGCGTTCTGTTCCTCGGTCTGGTTCTGCTCCCGGTCGGCCAAAAGACCGGCGCCCAACCACCGAAGCCGCCGGCGGCGGTGAAATCCGATCACCTCTTCTTCGCGCACCTCGACGCGAAGCAGGTTCGTGAGAGCGAAGCGTTTACTGAGGTCCAGAAAGCGTTCGCGAGGGCCGGCGGTGCGGCCGAGTGGGACCAGATCGAGAAGGCGCTCAGCGGCGAAATCGGGGTCAAGCCGACGGACATCGACGCGGTGACGGTTTGCGTGCCCGACCTTTCTGACCGGGGCGCGCCGAACTTCGTGCTCATCCTCTCGGCCAGCAAGGCGGTCCCGAAAGCCGGAGCGCTCGGGTTGAAGGGGGACGCGAAGCCCGACGCCCGGGGCCTCTACCCGCTTTCGCCCGAAGTCGTGGCCCACTTCCCCGACGACAAGACGCTCGTGGTGCTGAGCAAGGGGCTGGTGGAGAAGTACCTCGGCGGGTACGCCAAGAGCCGCA
>DASWYH010000697.1:0-4116 GCA_036405095.1 Gemmata sp.
ACCACGTTCGCGTGAGCTTCGCGGGCGAGGACGGCCGACTGCGTGAGGGGTTGAGCCGCATGGCGGCGTTCGTGGAGCGGTTGAAGAACCCGGGCGCCCCCGCCGCGCCGAAAGCCGAAGATGCGAGCCCGGAGCCCGCGGAAAACGAAGTGAGCGTGAACGAGAAGAAGCCCGCGTTCAACCGGGCGTGAGTTCCGCGGCGGTAGCGGAAGCCCGATGCAACCGCCGCCCCAAGGCGGGGGGCCTGGCTGGCTGGCGGCGCGCGGGCCTCGTCCCGAACTCAGGCCGCCCGCGCCGCCCCTCGGGCACCCCGGCGGCGCTCCTTCCGCAGACCGTCGAGGTAGGGGTAAAAATCGACCTGGATCGTGTGCCGCGAAGACGCGGTGTACCGCCGGCGCATCGCGTCGCGGTCGCGGTCGATATGCTGCCGCATCTCGCGCACCTGCGGCAGGGCACATTTCCCTTCGACCAGGTCCGCGATCCACTGCGACTGCTCCTCCGCGAGCGGCATGATCGCGCCCCACGGCTGCACCAGCCCGACGAAGTACAGCCCGCGCACTTCGGGGTGAACCACCAACCTGTACAGCCGAACTTCGTTATCGCGGGCGCTGAACACCTCCGGCGCCAGGAACGGAACGCTGATGTCGTAGCCCGTGGCGTAAATGATCGCGTCCACCGCTTCGCGGGTGCCGTCGGCGAACAGCACCTCCCGGCCGCCCTGAGCGCCGGTGAACTCCTGAATGTTCGGCTTCGCGCGGATGCACCCGTGCCCGATCAGGTTGAGCAGGTCCGAGGAAATGGTCGGGTGCTCTTCGAGGATGCGGTGTTTCGGGTCCGGCAGGTGGAACCGCTTCAGCTTGCCGCGCGCGATCCGCAGGGCCGCGCCGAAGATCCACTGTTGTAAGCGGAGCGGGAGGTGGCGCCACATCCACGGCGACACCAGTTTGTCGAGCGGGCGCCCGAACAGGTACTTCGGGATCAGATGGACCCCGTGCCGCATCGCCAAAAAGGTGCGGTCGGCGACGCGCCCCACCTCACACGCGATGTCGCACCCCGAGTTGCCCACCCCGAGCACCAGGACGCGCTTCCCGGCGAACCCTTCCGGTGTCCGGTAGCGGCCCGCGTGTAACGATTCGCCCGAGAAGTGGCCCGGAAACGCTGGCACGCGCGGTTGCCAGTGGTGCCCGTTGGCCACCACCACCGCGCCGTAGTGCCGGCGGTCCGATCGGCCGGCCGCGTCCTCGGTATCAACGCGAAAGGTGCCGTCCGGCAACGGTTCAACGTGGTTCACGGTTGTCCGGAACGTGATCCGGTCGCGGAACCCGAAGTGGTCAACGTAGCTGTCGAAGTACTGTGCGATCTGCGCGTGGTGCGGAAAATCGGGGTAATCGCGCGGCATCGGGAAATCGGAGAACTGCATCTTCGAGCGCGACGTGTTGATGTGCAGCGACCGGTACGCGACCGACACCCCGTTGTCGTTCTCGTACCGCCACAGCCCGCCGACCGCGGACCCCTTTTCGAAGCAGTCGAACGGAATTCCACGCGCGTGCAGCGTTTTCGCCGCGACGAGTCCGGAGGAGCCCGCGCCGATCACGCAAACTCTGGTCATGGTATCGCCCGTAATCCTGGGGTAGCGACCTCCTCATACCGGAAAGTGGTGGGACCGGGCAAGTGCGGTTGTTTGGGGCTCAGGGCTTCTAGGGGCGGGGGTTCTCGGTTGTGCGGAGGGCAACCGGCGGGTGGGGGAAGACCAAGAGGGAGGCACTCATTGGAGCGAAAGGATACAACTTCGGCTGGCGCGTCATCTCGGCCGGGTGCTGCCCTTGACCGCTCGCGGTCCCGTCCGCTACACTATACATACATTCTCAGCCTCAACGGTTCAGGTCTGTTAGTATCGGGTGCGGTTTCCTCCACAGCCGCGTGACGTTCTCCCCACAGGCTCCAATCCGATGTCGGACCCGGTTTCCGCGGGCAACCTGTATTTATTGGACGCTCACGGGCTCATCTTCCAGATGTTCTACGGGCTCGGGCCGATGAACGCGCCCGACGGTCGGCCCACCAACGCCGTGTTCGGTGTCACCCGCTCGCTGATGAACCTGTACGACCGCGGGGCCGATTACCTGCTCGCCGCATTCGACCACGAACAACCAACGTTCCGCGTCACGATCGACTCTACCTACAAGGCGCACCGCGACCCGCCCCCGGACGATTTGGTCCTTCAGGAGCCGCTGATCCAGCAAGTTCTGGAGGCGATGCGGATTCCGTTCCTCGTTGCGCCCGGGTACGAGGCCGACGACGTGATGGCGACGGTCGCCAGCCGCGCCGCCGAGCGCGGGCTGAACGTGTTCCTCTGCACCGCAGATAAGGACTGCCGGCAGCTCGTCACCGAAAAGGTGAAGATGCTGAACCTGCGCAAGGATTATGAGGTTCTCGACGCCGCCGGGGTCCAGGCCGATTGGGGCGTGCGCCCGGATCAGGTGGTCGACTTCCAGTCGCTCGTCGGCGACTCGGTGGACAACATCCCGGGCGTGGTGGGCGTCGGCCCCAAGACCGCCGCGAAGTGGCTCCAACAGTACGACACGCTCGATAACCTCATTGCGCACGCCGACGAGGCGCCCGGCGGCCCGAAAACGCGCCAGGCGCTCAAGGACGCCATCGCGAACGGCAACCTCGCGAAAAGCAAACAGCTCGTGACGCTCGATAAGAATGTGCCGCTCCCGTTTGACTGGGAGGGCTGGCGCCGCCGGGACTGGGACGGGCAAAAGCTGCTCGAACTGTTCCACGAGTTCGGGTTCCGCGGGTTCGCCGAGCGCGTGCGCAAGACGCTCGCCGGGAGCGGCGCGAAGAAGAACGCCGAGGCGCTCGCGATCGCGGGACTCGCCCCGGCGCCGGCCGCGGACGGGGCCGCCGGGCGGGGCGTCCCGGGAGCGCAACCCGCGCCCGCGAAAAAAACAAAAGGGAAGAGCAAGAAGCCCACCGGTCCCGGGCTGTTCGACCTCCTTATGGAAGAACCCGGGGCGGCGCCAGCGGCAGACGGGAACGCGCCAGCAGTGGAACCCGAAGCCGCCCCCGCGCCTTCCGACGGGTGGAGCTACGCAGGCTACGAAGCCATTGCGACCCCGGAACGGTTCGAGTGGTTCCTTTCCGAGTTAACGAAACAGCAGGCGTTCGTCTTCGATCTGGAGACGACCGGTCTCGACCCGATCCACGACCCGATCGTGGGTTACTCCTTCTGCTGGGAGAAGGGCACCGCGTACTACCTTCCTGTTCGCGCTCCCGAAGGGGAAACGGTTCTCGATCCCGATGTCGCGCTCGCCGCGCTGAAGCCCGTTTTCGAGAACCCCGGGATCGAGAAGCGCAATCACAACATCAAGTTCGACCTCATCGTGCTGGCCGCGAACGGGGTGGCGCTCGCGGGCGTCGCGGGCGATTCCATGCTCGCGCACTACCTGCTCGAACCGGGCGCCCGCGCGCACGGGCTCGATGACCTCACGCTCGACGAACTGAAGCACAAGAACATCGCGATTGCAGAGCTGATCGGGAAGGGCAAGAAGCAGATCACAATGGCCGCGGTGCCGGTGGACCGCGTTCGGGATTATGCGTGCGAGGACGCCGACACCGCGTTCCAGCTGGTCGCGCTCTTTGAGCCGCGACTGGCGGAGAAGGGCCTGCGCGACCTCTACGACACCCTCGAAGTGCCGCTCATCGGTGTGCTGGCCGAGATGGAGCGCACCGGTATCCGCGTGGACGTGCCGTTCCTGGTGCAACTCGGCGCGCAAATGGGTTCGGAACTCGCGAGTTTGGAACGGGAGGTCCACGCCCTCGCGGGCCGCGAGTTCAACATCGGCTCGTTGAAGGAGCTTCAGAAGATTCTGTTCGAGGAGCAGAAGCTCCCGGTGCAAAAGCGCACGGGCATCAAGAACGAGCCCTCGACGGACCAGGAGTCGCTGGAGCGGCTCGCGGCACTGGGGCACGAACTCCCCAAGAAGCTCCTGGCCCACCGCAAAGTGTCGAAGCTCAAAAACACGTATGTCGATGTCTTGCCGGCGCTCGCGGACAAAGACGGGCGCGTTCACACATCTTTCAACCAGGCGTCGGCCGAAACCGGTAGACTGA
>DASWYH010000698.1:0-6213 GCA_036405095.1 Gemmata sp.
GGCGGCGAGTTCGGGCAGCGACGTGCCCACCGCGATCACGGTGAGCCCGATGAGCCACTCGCTCACGCCCGCGCGCTGGGCCAGTTGGACCGCCCCCGTCACCATCAGGTGCGCGCCGCCGACCAGCCCGCACAGCCCGAACACGACGAGCACCACGGCCAACCATACCCGCAGCTTGTCGGCCACGGCCAGCCCGAGTTCGGCCTTCACTTCCGGCGGTTCGGCCCGGGCCGAGCGGTACAGGTAGAGCGCCAGCGCCACGAACCCCGCGAACAGGATCGCCCCGTCCACGCGACCGAGGTGCCCGTCCCAGCACAGGCCCCAGAGGAGGAGGGACACCCCGATGACGAGCGGCACCTCGACCTTGAGCAGCCGCATGTGCGCGGCGAGCGGGGCCACCAGGGCCGCGCCCCCGAGCACCAGGCCGACGTTCGCGATGTTGCTCCCGACCACGTTCCCGAGCGCGATTTTGGAGCTGCCGTTGAGGGCGGCCGAAAGGCTCACCACCAGTTCCGGCGCGGAGGTGCCGAGCCCGATCACCGTGAACCCGACGAGGAACGGGCTGACCCCCAGCGCGCGGGCCACCCGCACCGCGCCGCGAATCAGCGCTTCGGCACCGGTCACGAGGATGACGAGCCCGACCGCGAGAAAAACTATCGGGAGCAGCATCGCCTCTCCATACGTGTGCGGTCAGCGCTTCAGCATCAACTCGACCGGGACCGGGTAGAACTGGTACTCGCCCTCGTCTTTGGCGTCAACCAGCGGGGCGCCGCGGAACGCCCACACGTACCGCCGGTCGCCGAAGCTGCGGTCGCCCCACGGTGGCAGCTCCTGGGCCTTCTGCATGCCCATGATGAGCTTCACGACCTGCGCCGGCACCTCTCCGCGCCCGCCCAGCGATTTGGTCTCGTGTGGAACGGCCCGGGTGGCGACGAGCGGCGCCTTGCCCTTCAAGTTGAACGTTTCCTCGCACTGCCGCGCGAGCCGCTCGCCGTCGCCGTCCTTTGCGTCGTAGAGCAGCCCCAGGAACGTGCTCCGCTTCGCCTCCGCGCGCTTCATCAGGTCGAGCATCGGGACCGTGCGCGCGTCGAGAGCCATTTTCGGGCCGACCCACACGCACCCGGCGACATCGCGCCCGTCGGGTCGGCTCGCCAGCTTCGCCTGGAACCCGGTGACCCGATACCGGGACCACTCGCTCGCGAGCCACAACTGCCCGATCGCGGCGCCGCGCCCGTACCCGATGATATAGATCTGGGAGATGTTGCACTCGCGGGCGTCGTTCCGGCGCTCCAGGTGCGCGCGGGCCGCGGCCACGTCGTTGACGAGGGTCGGCAGGTAGCCGGGCTTGAAGTCGGCGAACCGGATCTCTTCCGGCGAGTCGTCGGCCTTGTACCCCTTTACCAGCTTCTGGTTGTTCGGGTCGTCCCAGAACTCGGGCTCGACCTTGCGGCTCCGCCCCTGCCCACGGAAGTCCAGGCACAGGACCGCACACCCCTCCTTGGCGAGTTGGCCGGCGATGTCGTCGCAGATCGCCGGTCGGGCGTCGTCGCCCAGGTCGTCGAGCACGATGACCGCGGGCGACTTCCCGCCCTGTTGGGCGCTCGGGAAGAAGCGGGCGCCCAGCTTCGCGCCGTCGCCGGTGGTGAGCGTTGCGGTCTCGACGTCCGCGCCGAGCACGGGTCCGAGCGCCAGGGGCGCCAGGAGCAGAGCGGCCACAAAGGGGGTCGCTCGTGAGCGTGTAGCCATCGGTTGCTCCTCCGTTTGGGTGAGGCGGTTCGGCCCCAACGCAAGTGGGACCCGGTAAGCGGGCTACGTTTTGTGCCGAGCTATGGGCACCGGGCCGGGCGCGCCGCGTGGGGTGCGGGGCCTGCGTTAGCGGCTCGGGACCCCACCGACACCGGACAGCGGGGCGCTATCGGCTGCGTGGGGTTCGGGGACGCTACGGGCAACTGTAGGCGCGGAACCGTTTGCTGGTTTAACGGTTGCGACCCGGTTCATCGGGGCCGAGCGTGCCGGTCCCGCGGGTTGGGTTGACCAAGACGGCAGGGCGCCCGTGCTGATCGCTTTGGGACCCCGGCGGCGGGTGCCGTCGGGACGGACCACGTTGTCGCGCCCAAGCCAATCGACACGGGGCGAGTCCCCGGTGATTGTTCGAGTTTTGCGACGGGTAACGTGGCGTGAGTTCCCGCCCCATGGTTTCGGAGACCTTGGGGACCGAGAACTTGCCTGCCACTGGGCCATTCACCAGTGGTCCCAGGGACGCTCGGGTAAAGGCTCAGAGGCAGGTGCCGGTACAGAGCAGGAGGCGAAGCGGTCTTACGCTCCGTCACCCCAATCTTACCCGACTTACAAGGATTCGCAAGCGAATCACGGGATTCGGACCGCGAGAGTCAATGTTGGTGCCGTTCGGGACTCGCGGTACAACAGGGTTCCGCCCCTCACAAACGATCCGGCCCGGTGGCAGAACGCTTTGGTTCCGAGCGCGGGTCCGAGGGGGGCTCTCGCCCGGAATGTCAGCCTCCCCTGGCTCTGGAGCAAGGCTGATAATTATTCGTGCAATTGTCTATGTGTTGGTTTGAAAAAGCCGGTCGCCCCGAAGAGGCGAGGTGCTCGGAAACGGATGCCCTCCGGGGGCTCAGTGCCAACCTTTCTCCCATCACTGACCACTTTACTGAACCCAGCACGCACCACTCCGGCGAGCCCACTGCGCTGTTACGGCCCCGTTACACCGCTCACAAGCGAAACCACTTACAATCTCGTCGGATAGGACGAGGCGGGCCGTTGCAGCCCGCACTCGTTCCGGTTCGCCTGGGGAGGTTCGACCCATGTTTAACCCGTTCCGCTCAGTCGCGCTCGCGATCGGGGCCGTGCTGGTGCTCGGCGCCGCGCTCCCGCTGTCGGCCGATGAGGCCAAGCCCGCTCAACCGGCCGAGGCGCCCAAAGTCGCTGCGAGCTGGACCATCGACATCGTGATCTGCCTCGACGTTTCGGGGAGCATGAACGGCCTGATCGACTCCGCCAAGCTCCAACTCTGGAACGTGGTCAACGAACTGGCCCGCATTAAACCCACCCCCCAGCTCCGCGTCGGGCTGTACTCCTACGGCGCCAACCACTACGACCGCAACAAGGGCTGGGTCAAGAGGCACACGGACCTGACGGAAGACCTCGACGAGGTGTACGAGCAACTCAACGCCCTCAAGACCGGCGGCGGGGACGAACTCGTGGCCCGCGTGACCAAGGCGGCCCTTGATGAGCAGCCGTGGAGCAAAGAGAAGGGCGCGCTGAAGCTCCTGTTCGTGTGCGGAAACGAAGCGGCCGACCAGGACCAACAGGTGAAGCTCGAAGACGTGGCCGCGGAAGCCAAACAAGCGGGCGTCATCATCAACACCATCTACTGTAAGTACGGACAGGACGGCGAGATCCCGGGCTGGGCCGCGTTCTCCGAAGAGGCCCACGGCCGGCACGTCAACATCGACCAGAACAAGGCCGCTCAACAGGTGGTCGTGAAGACCGAGTTCGACGACAAGATCCTCAAACTCAACGCGGAACTGAACAACACCTACGTCGCTTACGGTAAAGCGGGGCTCGCGAAGGCCGACAACCAGAAGGCCCAGGACGCGAACGCCGCGAAGGCCGCCGGGCCGGCGCCGGGGGCCGCCCCGGTTGCCGCCCTCGAGCGCGCTGCGACCAAGGCCGGCGCTCTGTACCGCAACGCCACCTGGGATCTCGTGGACGCGATGAAGGCGAAGGACTTCGACCTCACCAAGATCAAGGAAGAAGACCTCTGCGACGAGCTGAAGAAGATCAAACCGGCAGAGCGCCTCGCGTACCTCAAAAAGAAGGGCGAGGAGCGGGTCAGCATCCAGAAGCAAATCACCGAACTGTCCGCTGCGCGCCAGAAGAAGATCGACGCGGAGCGCGCCAAGAAGCCCAAATCGGAAGGCGAAAAGGCCCTGGACGAAGCGTTCAAGACGCTGATCCGCGACCAGGCCAAGGCCAAGGGCTTTGAGGTCGCCCCCGAGAAGAAGTAAACGTCCCCGATCCCAGGGGCACGAGCGGGCCGCCTCCGAGGCGCAGGGCTTGCGCCCATGCCCGAGCAACGCGCGACAGCCGTTGCGTTCTCCGGAGCCCCGGAGGGGCGGGTGGTAGCCAGGGGTGGAGCGCGGCTTCGAACGCAACCCCTGGGAACCGTGGTACGGCGCTCGCCCCATTCCACAGCCGACAGTAGGAGCCCCAATGCTGACGCGGTCCCTTTTTGCTCTCGGCGCGGTTCTCGGGTTCGCGCTCGCGGGTCGTGCGGTCGACCTCCCGGCCGGCACCTGGGCCGCGAACGTGGACGGCGAGAAGGGTGAGTTCGTCGTCAAGGAAATCAAGGACGGGAAAGTCACCGGGTCGCTACTCGGCGCCGACTTCACCGGCACCTGGGACGGTAAAGCGCTCGCCTTCCAGAGGGACCGCGACCTCTACGAAGCCCACCTCGTCTCGGAACCTAGCGAGAAGGGGAAAACGAAATACACACTGACCGGCACCCGCGCGCGCCCGCTCGCCTTCCCGAACCGCGCCGGCACGGTCCACTACGCCAAGACCGGCTGGTACGCGCAACTCGCCGCCGATACCACTGCACCCGCCGGGTTCATCAAGGCCGAGGTCCGCGGTGTCCTCGTGAGCGGTCGGCCAACGGTCGCCCCGCACATTCTGGTGAAGCGCCTCGCCGGCACCGCGACCGTCGAAACCCGTGTGCAACTCGCCCCGAGCGACGGAAAAGCGGTGAACGAAAAGCTCAAAGCGCTCGACGGCAAAGAGGTCATCGTCACCGGCGAGTTGAGCGAAATCCCGCCCGGCCGGGCGGGCGGCGGGCCGCGCGGGCTGGTGCTCAGCGGCAAGCTCGAAATCAGGCTCGTAACCGACCCGAAATAGCCTCGTGGCTCTTGTCACTCCCGCCCGTCCTCTCTGGAGTTCGTCCATGATTTTCCGGCTCTCTGTGCTCTCCCTCGGCCTGGCCATCTGTCTCTCAAGCGACCGCGCAGGCGCTCAGGAGAAGGACAAAGATGTCAAACCCGCGCCCAGCAAGGTGACCGCGGTCACCGTGTACGCGAACACCGCCCTCGTGACCCGCGAGGTGACCGTTCCGGAAGCCGCCGGGCTGACGGAGGTGGTCGTCTCCCCGATGCCCCCGCTCACGATGCAGAGCTCGCTTTACGCCGAAGGCAACGACAACAACCGCGTGCTGAGCGTGCGGTTCCGCACCCGCTCCATCGCCGAGGACACCCGCGAAGAGGTGCGCAAGCTCGACGCCGAAATCAAGGCGCTCCAGTTGAAGGCCCAGACGTTCGAGGCCGACCTGAAAGCGATGGCCGAGAACCTCAAACTGCTCGACAAGCTCGAAGGGTTCACCGCGAAGTCGCTCGAACACGTGACCGACAAGGGGCAACTCGACCCCGAGAAGATCATCGCGATGACGAAGTTCGTCCAGGAGGACCGGGCCAAGCGGACGAAGGAACAGTTGCTCGTCAAGCAGCAACTCGAAGAGGTGCAAGCGAAGATCGCGTTCACCCAGCGCCTGCTGGCCGAGAGGGCGGGCGGGTCGATCCGCACCGAGCGCGACGCGGTGATCCTGCTCGACAAGAAAGCCGGCGCCGGCACCGTGAAGCTCAACTACCTCGTGAACAGCGCCTCGTGGCGCCCGCAGTACAAGTTCCGCGCCACCGGGAAAGACAAGGACGCGATCGTCGCCGAGTACCAGGCCGCGATCGATCAGAAGACCGGCGAGGACTGGACCAACGCGCTGATCACCCTTTCGACCGCCCAGCCGCTCCTGAACGCCGCGCCGCCGGACCTGAAGGCGCTGGCCGTCAACGTGAGCCCGGTGGGCACGGTCGCGGCGGCGGCGGTCGATCCGACGACGGGCGTTCCGGTCCCCCCGCGCCCGGCGCAACCGGGCCTGCCGGCCGCCGGACCGGGCGGGATGCCCAGCGCCACCGCATACGCAAAAGATCTCGACAAGCTGTCCAAGGACCTCCGCTCGCAGGTGACCCAGAACTACCGCGAGAAGAACGAGCAGAAGGCCGCGGACCTCGCGAACAACGCGGCGGCCCTGGAGCAGTTCCGCGACCTGTTCGCCACCAAGGAAGAGCTGATCTCCGCCTCGGCCGCTCCGGAAGGCGCGGTCGGCGAAGGCCCGAGCGTCACCTACAAGCTCCCGACCCGGCTCAC
>DASWYH010000699.1:0-2787 GCA_036405095.1 Gemmata sp.
TCGCTCGCGCCGGCCCGGCCGTGCCGGCGCGCGTGGTCGTCGGGACGCCGGGCAGCCTGCGGGCGGACCCCGTGTTCTCGGCGGGCGGGGCCGAGCCGCCGTTCGGGTTGCTCGTGCTCGACCGAGCGGAGGAGCTGACCGAGAGCGAGTTCTCGTGGCTCGCGAAGCTCGCCGGGCGCTACTTGCTCGTCGGCCGCGCGGCCCCTCCGGACGAGCCCCGCGGCCCTCGGGGCCGCGCCCCCGAGGCCCCGCTGGCGGCCCGAATCGCGAAGTGCCTGGACCGCGAAACGTGGGCCGCCGAGGGGAACCGGCTCGTGTGCCGGCTCGCGCCGCCCGCGCCCGAACAGCGCCGGACCATGACCCGCGAGCCGCTCGCCGACCGGCCCGAGATCGAGCTGCGGTTCGTCGAAACCGGCGCCGCCCCGCTGCTCGCGGAGATCACGTTCCCGTGGGCCACGCCCGTCGTCGAGGCGAAGCGGTTCCTGATCGACGCGCTGGGCGAGGTGCGGTTGCGCCCGTGTGGCGAGTTGCGCTGGAGCCACGCCCCGGACGCGATCGCCGCGACCTGGCCCGCGGCCGATGTCGGGGCCGAAGCGGCGTGGGTCGACCTCGAACCGGGCGTGCGCGAAAAGGTGACCGGGGCCGGGCCGTTCGCGTTCACCGCGGCGGTGAGCTTCGACCCGTCTGCGGGGTGGGACGCGGGCCGGGCCGAAGCGTGGCTCGAGGCGCACTTGCCCGGCCCTTCCGTGAGCCGGTTCGCGGCGCTGCCGCGGGTTCCCGGGCGCCCGTGAGTGCGGCGGGTCGAGCCCCTTGGAGCCGCAAGGGCGCTCAGGGGCGCTTTGCGGCTTGCGCCCCGGTGGCGCGGCGGCTTTTGCCCCGGAACCCGCCCCACCATCCGAGACCTCCGCTCACTTCACTCTCCCGGGGGCTCGTCGTGCCGTTCAAGCTCGTGATCTGGGATTTCGACGGGACACTCGCGGACTCGCTCCCGACGGCCGCCGTCATCTTCAACCGGCTCGCCGCGGAGATGGGCCTCAAGCCGGTCGCGGACCTGAGCGCCGCGCGGTCGCAGCCCACGCGCCAGTTCCTGAAGCAACACGGCATCTCGCTCTGGCGGCTCCCGCGGTTCGTGCGCAGGTATCACGCCGCCGCCGCCGAGTTCGCCGATCAGGTGAAGCTGGTATCGGGGGTGCCCGAGGTGCTGGGCGCGCTGGCGTCTTCGGGCGTGCGGCTGGGCGTCCTTTCCTCGAACCGCGAGGACAACATCCGCCGGTGCCTGCGGGCGAACGGGGCGGAGGGGCACTTCGCGTTCGTGATCGGTTACCCGCGGCTGTTCGGCAAGGGCAAGGCCCTGAAGCGCATCATGCGGGCCGAGCGCCTGGACCGCGCCGACGTGTTGTACGTCGGTGACGAGCTGCGCGACGTGGAGGCCGCCAAGAAAGTCGGCGTGAAGGTGGCCGCGGTGACGTGGGGGTTCCACACGGCGGAACTCCTGCGCACGGGCGAACCGGATTTCGTCATTGGCGCGGCGGGCGAGTTGCTGAGCGCCGCCCGTGTGCCCGGCCCGACCGGGGCCCCGGCATCGGGCGGACGAAACGCGCCCGGGGGGTAACCGTTCCGCACCGGATCCGAGTGCCCCGCGCGGATCGGCTACACGCCCATTTCTTCGAGACGAAACCCGCCCTGGCGCGGCAGGCGCCGCTCGCCGCCCCGACCCGCGTCGCGGGTCCGCTCCGGTAAACCGACTTCAGTCGTTTCAGGCGCTCAGTGGTCAGTGAGCCGAACAGACGAGGAGCAAGGACCGGGACTGGAAGGGCACACGGAACCGGATTCACTCCCGACGGAACACTGAATACGGACCACTTGAAACCACGGGAATTGCGAGAACAGTCCCCCCACGCGCAGCTCGGGCGCGTGGGGGACTTCACGTTGAGTCACACGGGGCGGAGGGCGGACCGCGCCTCTGTTCGCCAAGCGCGTTGGGTTTGTATCTCTCGTGCTTGTCGGGGACTGGTTTCTTGCGGTCTCCGTGCTCCTTTCCTGTTCTGGGACGTGATGCGGCAAGTTACAATTTTGACGGTGGCCGCTCCTGTGGGTTTCGCCTGTCCCCCGCAGCAAGGGCATCAGTACGGACGCCAGCACCATGACCACACTTGACCGCTACCGCGGGTGCCTGCTCGGGCTCGCCGCCGGCGACGCCCTCGGCACCACACTGGAGTTCGAGCAACCCGGTTCATTTGAACCGCTCAACGATATGGTCGGCGGCGGCCCGTTCAATCTGAAACCGGGCGAATGGACCGACGACACCTCAATGGCGATGTGCCTCGCAGAAAGTTTGGTGGTGAAGGGCGCGTTCGATCCCGTTCACCAGCTCGAAACGTATTGCCGGTGGTGGCTGGAAGGGCACTTGAGCGTGAAAGGGCGGTGCTTCGACATCGGGAACGCGACCCGCGGCGCGCTGGCGCGGTTCAAGCGGGCCCCGGACCCGTTCTGCGGCGACACCAGCCCGAGCGCGGCCGGGAACGGTTCGCTGATGCGGCTCGCGCCGGCCCCGCTCGCGTTCGCCCGCGCCCCCGGCCGGGCCATTGCGCTCGCGGGCGAGAGCTCGCGCACCACGCACGCCGCTGCGGAGTGCGTCGAGGCGTGCCGGTACTTCGCGGGCCTGCTGCTCGCGGCCGTCAGCGGGCTGCCGAAGGCGCAGCTCCTGAACAACAACTACGAGCCCGCGATGGCGCACTTCCTCGGCACCCCGCTGACGGGCAAGGTGGCCCAGATCGCCGGCGGGTC
>DASWYH010000700.1:0-4496 GCA_036405095.1 Gemmata sp.
TGCGCCTCTTTGCCGGGGCGTGGCTCACTGCGTGTACGTACCCGGTTGTGTGGCTCGTGCTGCCGCCGCTGTTCGAGGCGGATCAGAGGTGGCTCTACCTGCTCGTTGCCGAAATCTTCGCGCCGGTCGCCGAGTGCGCGATTTTTTGGTTCGCGTTCGTGTACCCGCTCGCGCCCGCGCGCCGCGCGACGGTTCGCGACCTCGCCGCGGTCACCCTCGCGAACTTGTGTTCGTTCGGGTTCGGCGAAGTGCTCCGCGCCGCCGGGGTGCTGGGCTGGTAGGGCTACAGGTCCGTGCGGTACTGCCCGCCGTAGGCGTGCTCGCGGCCCGTGTTCTGGACGCGCGTCAGCCGAACCAGGATCGCCTGACCGGCCGACGCGCCGACGTTCGGGAAGGTGACGTACACGTACTTCGTGGGGAGCGGCAGCGCGGTGGCGAACCCGAGGCCGCCCAGGGAAACGTCCCGGCACCGGGCCGAAACCTCGGGGTCCACCCCGCCGTCGCTGTGCAGCGGGTAGACCGCCAGCGCCGAGCCGCACGCGATCCGTGGGGCCTTGCGCCGGTCCTGCACGTTCCCCAACTGGCTCCGAATGTCGCCGAGCAGTTGGGGCAGGATGTGCTCGGCGTCGCGCGCGAACTTCTGGTCCGGGGTGCCGAACACCCGGGCCGCCGCGGTGATCTCCCCGACCGGGCGCCCGGCCGGCGGCAGCGCGACCGTCACCTCGAACCCGAACTTCTTGCCCCCGAACATGCCGCCGCCGCCCATGACCCGTTTGAGGACCAATTTGGACGGGTCCGGGTGCTCGAGCGCTACGCCCCAGGTCTCGCGGAGCACCGCCAGTTTGAGCGGCACCACCGATGCGGGCACGGTCGAGGGGAACTGGCACACCCAGCCCCCGTCGGCGAGCCGCCCCACGTCGCCGGGAATATGGGGAACGTACCCGCCGCCCGCCGCGGCTCCCACCACCGCATCGGCAAACGACTGCGGGTCCACTGCGAATTCGGACGATTCCATCCCGAGCAGGAGCGCGACCGGAACCACGGATTTGATCTTTTCGAGCACCACCAGCCCGGCTTCGACTTCGTCCGCCAGAGGGGGCGGGGTCTCGAGCACCGACGGCGCCGGGGTGTTGACGAGCCCGGGGAACGGGCGCCCGGGGAGCGGTCCGGGGGCCGCGCTGGGGTTCTTCTGTGTGTGCGAAACGAGCGGCGGGAGCGTGCCGCGGCGCGCCCCCGGAACCGTCAGATTCGGTTTGCCCGGGAGCGTGAAATTCTGGGTCGGCGCCCCGTGCCGGCTCCGTCCGGAACCGGCGTGCGTCTGCGCGCTGCGGTCCGGGACGGACGAGTCGCCCGGCGGCTCCTCGCCCCCGATGTTCATCTCGGCCACCGAACGGTCCACCCGCGAGCGGCGGATGCTCATGCTCGCGTTCGGGATCGCGGTGGCGTTCTCCGCGCTCATCAGCGCCTGCACGAACGCGAGGCACGACGGGAACCGCTCCTCGGGCCGCTTCGATAGCGCCTGCGCCACGGCCGGCTGATCGGCCGGCGGCAGCCCCTTCAGGTTCGGTTGTGCTGACACGTGTTGCAGCATCAGCTGCTGCGGCGTGCGCCCGGTGTACGGGAACTCGCCGGTGAGCAGCTCTTGGTACACGAGCGCGAGGCTGTACTGGTCGGAACTGCTGCTCGGGGTTCCGTGCAGCACCTCGGGGGCCACGTAGCGCGGCGTCAAACCGCGGTTCCCGGCGTCCGGGCCTTCGAGCTGCGCAACGAGACCGTAGTCCCCGACCTTCACGTGCCCCGAAACGAGGAACAGGTTCGCGGGCTTCACGTCGAGGTGCTGGAGGCCGAACTTGGCGGAGATGACGTCGAGCGCCTCGGCAGCGTCCGCGAAGTACGCGAGCAGCTCGTCGCGCGGGATGCCGGGCAGCCCGCAGGTGCGGCACTCGCGGAACCGGTCCTGCAACTGGCGGTCGGCCAGTTCCATGACCATGATGAGTTCGCCGTGGATCTGCTCGACCCGCTCGAGGGTGAGCAAGAACGGGTGCCGGATCGCCTTGATCTGCTCGAACGCGGCGAGCTCCTGGCCGAACCGCTCGTCGCCGCGCCCGTCTTCGGACTCGGAGGTGACGAACTTGATGGCCTTGTGCAGCCCGCCAGGGGCCTCGCACTTCCAGACCTCACCGAACCCGCCGCGTCCGAGCGGCGAGAGCAGCTTGTACCCGGGCAGCGGCTCGGAGCCGGCGAGCCGTGTGTACGGGCGGTAAGTACCGCTGTCGGCAGTTTGAACCGGTGGCATGGGGCGTGCCAGGGCGAGTGTATTCAGGGCAGTAAATCAACCCTAGGCCATGAACCGCCACAATGTTTCAAAAATGCCCTCGTGCCCACGGCGAGAATTCAGGCGCCAGAAAAAGGGCTTCGGAAATGGCTCGATAATGGCGTTTGCTGGCACCTCAAAGGTCCACGTCGAACACCGCGAACTGCTTGTTACTGCCGCCCACCGCGCACGTGAGGCCGTCCGGCGAGAAGGCCACGCACTGCACTTTCTTGCCCAGGGCGAAGTCGAGCGAGCGGATGGGGGCGCCGGTATCAAGGTTGAACAGCGTCAGTACCTTGTCACCGTTGAGGGCCGTGAACACCGGCTCCGTTGGGTGGAAAGCGATGGCCCCACTCGGGGGAGACGCCGGGATCGGTTTGCCCCTCAGTGTTTGTGTGGCGCGAGCCCACAGAAACAACTGTCGCCCGCAAAACAGCACGGCGGCCCTTCCGTCGGGCGCCGGGAGCGGCTCAAAGTATGGCGACGGGCACCGCACCGTAAACGTGGCCACAAATCCACCCGCAGCCGCGTCGAACACTGACACCCGATCGGGTTTGTTGTGGCGAAGAATGGCTTGGCCGAACGGGGTCAGATGAAATCGCTCATGAAACACTTGGGAAACGGGCGGGCTCAGATCGGGACCGGGGCGCCGGGTGCCGAGGTTCCAGGTCGCCACGACACCCGACGGTAAGAGCGCCAGCAACCGCGGGGCGAACGGGTCGGCGTGGATGAGGCCGATGCCGGCGCTGACTTCGATCGGCTCGGCGGGTTTATTGGGGTTGTCGCGGCGCAGCCCGCCCGTGTTGAATGGGACCACCGCGCCTGTCCGGCAATCAAAGACGCACGGGGGCAACCCGTCCGCCACGAGGAACCGCCCGCAATCGGCGAGCCCGAAGCCCGGCTCGGCGAGGGGCGGGTGGTGGGTCGCGCCGGCTCGGAACACCCGGCGACCGGTGTGGTTCTGTGTGTCCCACGCGGTCACCCAGCGCGCGGCGTCGCGGGTGTAAAGCGTGCCGCCATCCGGGGTGAAGGCCAGCGCCCGCACGCCGCCGTCGGGAACGTCTTGAACCCACATGCGCACCTCGGCTACTGCTCACCTTCGGCCGCATCGTCGGGCGCGTCGGCGTCTTCTGCAATGCTGGCTTTCATCACCTCCGCGAGCAGCACCGTTGCATAACTGCCCGCCGGGAGTGTGAAGGAGAGCTTCAGGCCCTCGGGCTCCCAGGCCGAAGTGAGATCGTCAAGGTAGACGAGGTTCTGGCGCCGGGTGCCCATCACCAGTTTGCCGAACCCGGCGAACGACGCGACCGAGAGCTTGTTGTCGCGCAGCACGGCCGCTTCGCGCTCGGCCGCGGCCCCGGCGGCCGGGAACGTCTTCTTCCCGAACATCGGCCCGGCGGTCACGGTTTCGCGCGCGTCGAACCGCGCTTGCTCCGCGGGCACGTCCTGAACCACGAACATTCCGCCGAGCGGCCATTTGGTCATTACGTCGCCGTCGAGCACGGTGCGGAACAGGCCGTCACCGAGCCGGCGCGCGAGGTAATCGTTGAAGAGCAGCGACTGCACCGCCGAGAGCGCGAACCGGAAAAGAAACGGGCGGATGCGTTTGGGCGCTCTGCCCGCCAGACACTGGAACCCCAGATCGACGGTGCCGCCGTCGCGCCCGAACCGTTGCGGCCCGTAGTAGTTCGGCAGCCCCTGCGCGCGGATGCGATCGAGAACCGCGTCCGCACCCGCGTTGCGGTCCGCGTCGCGGATGAGGATGGTGAACTTGTTCCCTCGGAGGTGCCCCGGCTTCAGCTTGTTCGTGTGAAGGCCGGTCTTCAACACGCGGACGCCGTCCGCGTCGAGTTTCCCGATGCGCGGTTCGCACTCTTTGGGCACCGATACCCATTGCCGGGTGACCGCGTGCCGGTCCTTGAGGCCCGCGGTGCCGATGTTCCCGGGGTGCGTGCCCAACTTGCGCGCGATGGTTTGCGCGAAGAACTCCGGCGCGACGCCCTTCTTCTCGATCCACAGGTAGAGGTGGTCACCGGCCCCCGACGGCTCGTAGGAAGGAACCTCTTCGACCTCGAAGTCCTCGTCGCGCACGCGGATGCGCCCGCCGGCCCCCGGGAGGTCGGCGGTAAAAAGGGGGGGCGTCATCGCGGGGTGCTGCATCTGCGGCTCTCATCAAGAAAGG
>DASWYH010000701.1:0-4249 GCA_036405095.1 Gemmata sp.
CCCGCACATCGTCGCGCGTCAACCGGCAGGGGAATGCCCACGGTCCGGATTGCGAAGAAGACAACATTGAACTTTGGTAACAGAAACGAGCGGCCCCGGTCCTGTGGTTCACAGGACCGGGGCCGCTCAGTTTTTGCCGCGAACTTACACCGAGGCGGTGAGCGGCGGGTTCGTGCGGTTGTAGCCACCGGAGCGGTGCAGGATCGACCACGCTTCCGCGGTTCGGTCTCCGGCTTCGACGGTTACCAGGAACCGCCCGCCGTGAACTTCCGACTCGTAATATCGGGCGTCGTCTTCGGGAATACCCAGTCCGATGAGTGCCCCCACCAGCCCGAGGATCGCCGCCCCGCCGGCCGCGTTAAGCAGCACCGTTCCCAGGGCGCCCACCGCCAACACTGGACCGATCACGGGGATCGTACCCGCGAGAACCCCCAGGCCCACGAGCGCTCCGGCCCCGGCGCCGACGATCGCCCCGGCCGCCGCGCCTTCACCGGCGAGCGTCTCGTTGGTGCGCTCGTTGACCATCACGCCTTCGGCGTTGCGCACGATCATCCCGATGCTTTCGTCGCTGAACCCCGCTTCGCGCAGTTCGCGGATCGCCGTTTCGGCTTCAAAGCGCGTGTAAAACACGCCCACCACAGCGTTGGCCGTTGCCTTTTTCATTTGATGGGTCTCCAAAGAGGAAAAGGCCGACTGGATGTGTCGGGGGCCTCGAATCAGACGGTGGTGATAAAGCACACGCGGTGCCGAACGTCGGTCCTTAATTCTGAAAACCGGGGCCGCAGGAGCGGTCCCGCACCGGCGCGATCAGAAATTCGCCTTGTACTTGTCTTCGAGCTTTCGGCGCACCTCGGACATCGTCTGGTCAATCTTGGTCCAGGTCGCGATCCGGCGCTTCTGGTCCTCCGCGACCACTTTCGCCATTTCACCTTGAACCTCGGGTATGTTGGTGCGCAGCTCCTGCGGGGCGAAGGCCAGGGCGCGATACCCCCCCCACCACCCGCCGGGATACCAACCCCAGCCCGAGTACGGGACGCGCTGCGTGTACGCGTACCCCTTCGCCGCTGCCGCGTTCACGTCGATCGGCACCCCGCGCAGGCTGGCCGCGATGGACCGCAAGCCGCGGGCCGCTTGGTACGCGGCGTCCACCGCCGCCGGGTCCACGTTGCGCCGCGAGAGCTGCTCCAACTGGCCGGCGGCGTTGTCGTGCCAGGTGGCGGTCTTGTTGTAGTTGCTGCTGTCCTTGACGCGCTTGATGTCGGCCAGGATCGCGCCGACGGCGGCCATGTACCGCTGGGTGCCCCCTGCGGTCGGGGCGTCGCCGGCGGCGCCGGCCGGGGCGTCCTGAAGTTCGGGCCGCGGGAACGCGAACAGCGACACGAGGCGCTTCAGGTCGTCACCGGACATCGACCCCGACAGCGTCATGGTTTTGTCGGTAAAGGTGGCGTCCCACTTCTCCAACCCGGTGAGCGAGATCCCGTGCCCGTCGATCACCTCAAGGAAGAGGTCCTTCAGGACCCCCTTGTACCGGTTCACGCCTTCGGGGAACGCGACGACAATTTGCCCGGTCACCGTCTCCGCGACTTTTGCCGAGAAGGTCAAGCCCTTCACGCGGCTCAAGAACATCGAGAGGGCGAACAGGTTCGCGTCCTTGTACTTCGCAAGAACGGGACTGACCCCGAGCCCGAACCGCAGGATCGCGGGGTCCATGACATCTTCGAGGTCGAGCGCGATGGTGACGGTGCTGTCCCCGGCGGCGTCCGCCGCGGCTCTGAGGTACGGGGCGAGCGGGGGCAGCTTTCCGGCCCTGTTCGCCCTGAGCCACCGGGAGACGTACTGGCGGTCCACCGGGTACACGGCGGCGAGCGTGCCGCCGGGGAAGCTGGTGAAGTACACCTCGCGCGGCGAGATGACGGTCAGCTGCCCCGCGATCTCGTCCATCGTTCCGCCTTCCCGGGCGGCGAGCGTCTTGAAGTTCGGCAGGTTCCGGACCTTCACGAACCCGACCTGGAAGTCGCGGTTCATGGTGGTGAAGTTGACCTCCCCGGCGATGGCGACGAGTTCGGCGTCGGGCGGGAAGAACCCGAGCCCGCCGTGGCCGCTCTGCTGGACCTTCTCGGCCCATTTTTCTCTCTTCGCGAGCGCGCTGGCGGACGCCCCTTTTACGTCGATGAGGACGAGGGCGTTGGTGTTGGGGGAGCTGTGCTTGAGGAGGTCGTCGTAGGGGCCGGCGCCGGCGGCCGGCGCGCACGCGAGGACGACCGCCGCGGCGGTGAGAGAACGGTACATCAGCTTGCACCTCCGGGTGAGCGCGGGGCTGCGCAGAGATCGGAACCGGGACATTTTAGGCGCGCCCGGGTGCGGTGCGTGCGCCGCGGTCGGTTCCGTGCGGGGCCGTTGGGGCGCCCGGGGCCGGGAGCCGCACGTGCGATCCGCAAGTCAGACGCGCGGCCGGTGTGGAGCGCGGCCCGCTCCGGTGGCGCGCCCGCGGGTGTCGGTTCGGCAGTTCCGGTGCCGAGTCCCCTTTCGCTCCCCCCGCTATCGCGAATGGGGCCTATTGTTTCGGGCGCCAAATTAGTCGCTCGCGCCGAGCCGGTACTTTTCGATCAAGCGGTACAGCGTCCGGCGGCTCACCCCGAGTGCCTTCGCCGCTTGCACCTTGTTCCCGTTATAGCGGTGCAGCACGTCCGCCACGTGGCGCTGTTCGACGCGGTCCAGGTCGTCCGGTCCAACGACCGGGGGGGGCGCTCCCCCCGGGGCCGGCGGCTCCGGGGTCGCGGCCAGGTTCTCGGGCAGGTCGTCCGAGGTGATGACGGTCCCTTCCGCCAGAATTTGCGCGCGCTCGATGACGTTCGCGAGTTCGCGGATGTTGCCCGGCCAGTCGTGGGCACAGAGCCGGGCCAGCGCGGCCGGATCGACCGTCATCAGCCCGCGCCCCACCTGCCGCGTTTGGAGGAAGTGCGCGATCAGCGCGGGGATGTCCTCGCGCCGGTCCTTGAGCGCCGGCAGATCGATGGTGATGACGCTGAGCCGGAAGAACAGGTCCTCGCGGAACCGCCCGGCCTTCTGCTCGGCTTCCAGGGGCTTGTTGGTGGCCGCGACGAGGCGCACGTCGGCCCGCTTCTCCTGGGTGCTGCCGACCCGGCGGTAGTGGCCGTCCTCGAGCACCCGGAGCAGCTTCGCCTGGAGCGCCGGGGTCATCTCCGCGACCTCGTCCACGAACAGCGTGCCGCCCTCGGCGACCTCGAACAGCCCGGGCTTGGCGCGGTCGGCCCCGGTGAACGCGCCCTTCTCGTGCCCGAACAGCTCGCTCTCCAGCAGCGACTCCTGGAGCGTGGCGCAGTTGACCGTGACGAGCGGCTTGTCGCGCCGGGAGCTGTTCCCGTGGATCGCGCGCGCGACCAGCTCCTTCCCGGTGCCGCTCGGGCCGCGGACGAGAACGGTCGCCGTCGTGGGCGCCACCTTCTCGATGAGCTGCACCACCTTCCGCACCGCCGGGCCGGACCCGACGATGCGGTAGCGGTCGGACTCGAACGTGAGCCGCTGGACGTACCGCCGCAGCCGCACGTTCTCCACGCGCAACCGGCGCACCTCCATCGCGCGGTCGAGGACGGGCAGCACCTGCTGGAGCCGGAACGGTTTGAGCACGTAATCGAACGCGCCCGCCTTCATCGCTTCGACGGCGGTCTGAATCGTCCCCTGGCCCGTCATGATGATGCCGACCAACTGCGGGTCGATCTCCAGGCACTGGCGGAGCAACTGGATGCCATCGGTCCCCGGCATCATCAGGTCCGAAAGGAGAACGTCGCATTCACCCTCGCGGAGCGCGTCGGCGGCCAGCGCCGGGTCCGACAGCCCCCGGGCCTCGAACCCGGCATCGGTGAGCGACTCGCACAGGGCGCGCATCAGCTCGACCTCGTCATCAACGACGAGGAGCTTGCCGCGCGGGGAGGGGGCGCCGGTCATTGGTGTTCGTCCCGGAGGCGGGTGACGTTCGTGTCGGGCCGAACGGGGAGCGTGATGCGGATCGTCGTTCCCGTGCCGACCGCGCTTTCGACTTCGAGTGTGCCGTGGTGCTGCTGGACGATGCGCCGGCAGATGGCGAGCCCGAGCCCGGTGCCCTTGCCCTCTTCCTTCGTGGTGAAGAACGGCTCGAAGACTTTGGCCTTCAGCTCGGCCGGGATGCCGACGCCGGTGTCGGCGATCTCGACCACCACCGCGGGGCGCCCGCCGGGCAACTCGCCGGCCC
>DASWYH010000702.1:0-5062 GCA_036405095.1 Gemmata sp.
CGCAACTCTGCGTCCGATCCAAATCGCAAAATCCCGACAGCCTGTAGATGTAGAGGGTTGTTTAAGCAATGTATCGTCAGTTGCCTTGGCGAGTTGACATCTTTTGCCGCTTCGGAGAAAAACTACTTCCCGATGCAGAACCGCGAGAAGATGCGGTCGAGCAGGTCGTTAGTGTAAACCGCGCCGGTCATCTCGCCGAGCGGGTCGAGGGCGCCGCGGAGCGCGAGCGCGAGCAGCTCGGGGTGGTCGCCCCGGGTCGCGAAGGCATGCGCCTCACGCAGCCGCTCCAGGCACGCGAGCACGTGGCCCCGGCACCGGCTCTGGCTCGGCGCCAAAGGTGACCGTGCCCGCGCCCCGACGACCTCGCCCAGGGCCGCACGGAGCGCGTCGAGACCGCCCGGCGAAACCACGGACGCGCCCACCGGTCCGCTGGCGGAATCGCTTCCAGCGGGGGGCGGTTCGCCGGTCAAGTCGCCCTTCGTTCGCACCCGCAGCACTTCCGCCCCGGTCGCGCGGAGCCGCGCGTCGTCTGCCGCCCCGAACGTGCCCGACTCGTCGCACCACACGATCACGTCCGCGCGCGCCGCCTGTTCCGCCCCGAGCCGCTGCGCCTGCTCCTCAATGGGGTCGGAGGCGGCCTGCCACCCGGCGGTGTCGATCAGTTCGGCCACGACACCCGCACACGCGAGCGGCCTGGTGAGGTAATCGCGCGTGGTGCCCGGGACCGGGCTGACCAGCGCCGACGCCCCGGCGAGCGCGTTGAAGAGGCTGCTCTTGCCCGCGTTCGGTGCGCCCACCAGCGCCACCCGCACCGGGCGCCCGGACACGGTGCGGTCGTCGAGCTGCTTCTGGACGGCGCCCAGATGTTCGAGCGCGGTTTGCAGCCGCGAAACGGTTGCGGCCTGGCTCACGAACTCGATGTCCTCGTCGGCGAAATCGAGTGCGGCTTCGACATCCGCGAGGAGGTTCAGGAGGTCGTCGCGCAGGGCGTCGAGGGGCCGCGACACGCCCCCCGCGAGCTGGTCCAGCGCCGCGGAGAGGTCGGAATCGGTGCCCGCCTCAATGACCGCTTGCACCGCTTCGGCCTGTGGTAAGTCCTTCTTCCCGGCGAGGAACGCGCGCATGGTGAACTCGCCCGCGCGGGCCGGTCGCGCCCCGGCGGCGAGCAAATCGCTGACGAGCCGCTCCACCAGCGGCGGCGAACCGATCAGGTGCAACTCGGCGAGGTCTTGCCCGGTGTACGACTTCGGCCCGGCGAAGAAGTACAGCACCGCGGGCAGGGGCGAATGGACGCCACTGAGCCGCAGCGCGCCGCGGACGAGCCGCCGGGGGGGAGCACCCCTCCTTCCCGGCCCCCTCCCTGAAGGGAGGAGGAGTTCCGCGGCAGCGCTCAGCCCATCCGATTCGTGTCGCAGCTCCGCAGTGTCTTCTCTCCCCCTCCCTTCAGGGAGGGGGTTGGGGGGCAGGTTGCCTTCCGCCCCCCCCTTCAGGGAGGGGACCGGAGGGAGAGACTCACCCGCAAACACTTGCGCCACCACGGCGCGCGTACCGGGTCCGCTCACGCGCACGATCGCCCGCGCCCCGGCGCCCGGCGCGGAGGACAGTGCGACGATGGTGTCGTCGGGGTGCGGGGCGGCGGTCGCGGCGAGACTCACGGGAACGGATCTCCGTAAACAGAGATTAAGTACATCGCGACGAAAAAGCCGAACGTGAGCAGCCCGCCGATCGCGAGTAAGCGATTTTGGTATCGGGTGCTGATCGGTCCCGCACCAAACGCGGCATTGAAGAACAGGTACACGGCGTAGAACCACAGCAGCGGAACGACTAACCCAAAGAACGCCGCGAGCAGCGCCCGGCGCGCGTACTCGTCGCGCTCAGAAAGCACTTCCGGCAGGGCATCCGGAGCCGGGGGCGCGGGCGGTTCCGAATCGGGTGCAATTGTGTGCGCCGCGCCCAGATCGTCCCGAACGTCCATCACTTCCCGTTCGGCGGCTTCCGCTTCGGTGGCCATCGTCTCTTCGTCTACCGGTTCGTCACTCCCGAGGGCCGCTTCCAGTACCGCGAGCGAACGGTCGGCGTCCTCTTCGAGCACCTGTACCTTGATCCCGCCGACCGCATTTGACAGCAACCAGTCCATCGCGACAACGACTTCGTCGGCCAGAACGGCCTTGATGCCCGCCTCGTCCAGCGCGTTCTTCGCGAGGTGCGCCTGCCCCGCGAGGTCGAACCTTGCAATCGTCACCAGCTTCCCGGCCATTCGACACCCTCGGTGCTTCGCGTCTCGGTCCGTACACCGACAATACCCGAACACGTCGGGTTCGTACAGGAGCCGTTAGATGACCGCGTCCGAAAGTTACTCGGAACTCGTCCGCCGCTCGAAAGAACTCGGGGTGCTGAACTCCTGCGCCGCGGTGCTGGGCTGGGACCACCAGACCTACATGCCCACCAGAGGCGCGGCCCTGCGCGGCGAGCAGATGGCCTTTCTCGCGGCCCTCGCGCACCAGAAGTTCACCGACCCCAAGATCGGCGAGCTGCTCGGCGCGGTCGAAGGGTCGGACCTCGTGAGCGACCCCGCCTCCGATGCCGCCGCGAACGTGCGCGAGCTGCGCCGCGGGTACGACCGCGCCACCAAGATCCCGCAAGCGCTGGTGGAGGAACTCGCGCGGGTCACCACCCAGGCCCAGCAGGTGTGGGAGCAAGCCAAGAAGAAGAACGATTACCCGAGCTTCCGCCCCCTGTTAGAGCAAATCGTGAAGCTCAAGCGCGACGAGGCCGCCGCCGTCGGGTTCAAGGAGCACCCGTACAACGCGCTCATTGAGGAGTACGAACCCGGCACCACCGTTGCGGAGCTGAAGGAACTGTTCGCCGGGCTCACCGCCGAACTCGCCCCGCTGGTGAAGAAGATCGTGGCCGCGCCGAAGCAGCCCGACAAGAGCGTGTTGGAGCGCGAGTTCCCCATCGACCGCCAGAAGGTGTTCGCCGAGGCCGCCGCGGTCGCGATCGGGTTCGACTTCGCCGGCGGGCGCCTCGATACCACCGCGCACCCGTTCTGCTCGGGGTTCGGTCCAGGGGACTGTCGCATCACCACGCGCTACAACCCGAAGTTCTTCAACGAGGCGTTCTTCGGCGTGCTCCACGAAACCGGGCACGCCATGTACGAGCAGAACCTCCCGGCGGAGCACTTCGGCACCCCGCTCGGGGTCGCGTGCTCGTTCGGCATCCACGAATCACAGTCCCGGTTGTGGGAGAACCAGGTCGGGCGCGGGCGCCCGTTCTGGGAGCACTTCTTCCCGCGGCTCAAGCAGACGTTCCCGGCCGCGCTCGCGGACGTGTCCCCCGAGGCGTTCTACTTCGCGATCAATGACGTGAAGCCGTCCCTGATCCGCGTCGAGGCCGACGAGGCCACCTATAACCTGCACATCGCGCTGCGGTTCGAGCTGGAACTGGCCCTGTTGTCGGGCGATCTGACACCTGCCGAGCTTCCCGGCGCCTGGAACGATCGCTTCGAGGCGCTGTTCGGATTAAAAGTGCCGGACGACGCGCGCGGCTGTTTACAGGACATCCACTGGAGCTTCGGCGGGATCGGGTACTTCCCGACGTACACGCTCGGGAACCTGTACGCGGCCCAACTGATGGATGCGGTGCGGCGCGAATTCGGCCCCGCGCTCGACGAGGACTTCCGGCGCGGCGACTTCACGAACCTGAAACTCTGGCTCAACCGCAACATCCACTGCCACGGGCAGCGGTTCCGGGCGGGCGAACTGTGCCGCCGGGCGACGGGGGCGCCGCTCTCGCCGAAACCGTTCGTGTCGTACCTGAGCGAAAAGTTCGGAACCCTGTACGGTGTGTGCTAGATTCGGGTAGGTGCGCAAGTATTACCATCCGCACTCCCGGCACATTCGTTATTCTCCCGCGGGAATCGTCGTCTGCGGTCCGAACGCCGGGCTGTGCGGACGGCACAGGATGTGCCACGATGCACGGCGGATGAAGGTCTCGTCTTCAACCTAACAACCGGCGAACTGCCCGCGAAATGTCTCCCCCGAAGAGCACAGAACCGTTACCGCCGGCCTCCGTGACCGAAACCGCGGCCACCAACGCGGGCGACACGCAGGCGCACCCGTACCCGCAGCGCGAGCTGCCGGCCGATGCGACCGCGCCGCCGCCGGACGTGGGCACCACGGTCGGGGCGTTCGTGCTCACGGAGAAGCTCGGCGAAGGGGTCTCGTGCCACGTGTTCCGCGGCTGGGACCAGTACCGTTCGTGCCCCGTTGCCCTGAAGATCTTGAACTGGGCCAACGTGTACGACCGCACCGCCGCGATGAAGCAGCTCCGCATGGAGGCCGCGACGCTCGCCCGGGTCAAGCACCCGAAGGTCGTGCGGTTCATCGACTTCGGTTTCGATCCGCGGTGGCCGTACCTGGTCACCGAGTTCTTCGAAGGGCGCCCGCTCGGTGAACTGCTCCGTGCGGGCGGCGCGCTGCCGCCGGAGTGGTGCCTGTTCCTCATCGCCCAGATGGCCGACGCCCTCGGCGCCGTCTGGCAGGCCGGGGTCGTCCACCGCGACATCAAGCCCGACAACATCCTGATCGGCCCGAACGGCAACGCGAAGCTGATCGACTTCGGGCTCGCGAAGGCCGATGCCCTTGCGGCCCGCGAGCGCACCGGGCCGGAGATGGCCGGGACCGCGGCGTACATCGCCCCCGAACAGGCGAAGGACGCGAGCACAGTGGACCACCGCGCCGACATCTATTCGCTCGGCGTGACGCTGTACGAGGCCCTCACCGGGCGCCTACCGTTCGAGGGGCGGAACCGGATGCAGGTGATCTTCCAGCACCTGAACACGGCCCCGGTGCCCCCGGCCGAGCGCGTCGCGGGCCTGCCGCCGCTGGTCTCCGACCTCTGCCTGTGGATGCTGACCAAGAACCCCGACGACCGCCCGCAGAACTATCAGGAGCTGCGCCAGGCGCTCGACACGGTCACCGGCCTGCGGCGCTGACGCGAGTGCCGCACCAACGCCGAAGGGACGACGGGGCGCCCCGTCGTCCCTTCGGCGTTGGTGCGG
>DASWYH010000703.1:0-2437 GCA_036405095.1 Gemmata sp.
GTCCCGCGGGCCGCCGGGAAGGGCGTCCCTGGCTTTGAAGGGCGCGGGGCGTCGGTGCCATTGGGGCCCACCGCCGGAAGCCCCTGAACTTCGTTGCTCCTGGCCCGGACCGACTGAAGTCGTGCTGAAATGTGGCGGTTCCGGCCTCGGCCCGGAGCGCCCGGTGCCAGGACCGGCCGGGTCACCCGTCGCGCAACATCTCGCGCGCGGCGTTTAGCCCACACGCGCCCATCACGCCCCCGCCCGGGTGCGCCGCGGCCCCACAGAGGTACAACCCTTTCACAGGGGTGCGGTAGTTCGCGTAGCCGGCGGCCGGGCGGAAGCTGAACATGCTCGACAGGCTCATCGCGCCCTGCATGATGTTCCCCCCCGTGATGCCCCACAGCCTTTCCATGTCCGGTGGCGGGATCACGAGCCGGTGCAGCACGCTCGACTTGAACCCGGGCGCGTATTCCTCCATTATGTCGAAGCACCGGTCGGCGAACCGGTCCTTCTCCGCGTCCCAGCTGGTGCCCTTGAGGGTGTAGGGCGCGTACTGCACGAACATGCTCAGGATGTGCTTCCCCTCCGGCGCGAGGGTGCCGTCGAGGGCGGTCGCCATCGTGCACTCGAGCATGGGGTCCTGTGCCCAGCGCCCGTACTTCGCGTCGTCGAACGCGCGCTCGATGTAGTCCAGGTCCGGGCAGATGTGCATCGTCCCGTGGTGCTGCGGCCCCACCTTCCCGTCGGACGGAAGGGCTTTCCAGTTGGGTGCCCGGTCCAGCGCCACGTTGATCTTCACCGTGGCCGAGGAGTAGTCGATCTTCTTGACCTGCGCGGTAAATTCCGCGGGCAGGTCGCTCGGGTCCATCAGCTTCAAGAAGGTGACGTTCGCGTCCGCACAGGACGCGACCCGGCGGGCGCGGAACTCGGTGCCATCTTTGAGCGCAACGCCCTGCACGACCCCGTTGGTGACCAGGATCTTGCCCACCTCGGCGCCCGTGCGGATCTCGGCGCCCTTACTCTTCGCGGCCTCGGCGAGGCTGTTCGAGATGGTGCCCATCCCGCCGCGGACGTAGCCCCACACGCCGCGCACGCCGTTGCACTCGCCCATGACGTGGTGGAACAGAACGTAGGCGGTGCCCGGGTGCGATGGCGGCGCGAAGGCCCCGATGACCGCGTCGGTGGCGATGGTCGCTTTCAGCTCCTCCGACTCGAACCACCGGTCCAGGATGGGCCGCGCGGCGCCGGTGAGGACCTCCACGGCCTCGGTCGCCGTCGCGCGCCCCAGCCCGCGGAACCCCAGCCCCAGTTTCCCGAGCTTCCAGAGCGACCCCACCCCGCCAAACGGGTCGGGCGGGGTCTGGGTCAGCATCGGTTCGAGGAAGTCCGCGACTCGGGTCAGCATGTCCTCGTATTTGGGGTACGCCTCCGCGTCCTTGGCCGAGAACTTCGCGATCTCCTTGTGCGTCATGGCCTTGTCCGGCCCCATCATCAGATACCGCCCGTCCGGGAACGGGGTGAACGACGACGGGCTTCGGGGCAGCATCTCGAACCCGTACTTCTTGAGTTCCAGATCCCGGATGATCTCGGGCCGCAGCAGGCTGTTGACGTAGGCCGCGGTGGACACCTTGAACCCGGGCCAGAGTTCTTCCGTGATGCAGCACCCGCCGACGATCTCGCGGCGCTCCAGAACCAGAACCTTGTGTCCGGCTTTCGCGAGGTACGCGGCGGTCACGAGCCCGTTGTGACCGCCGCCGATGATGATCGTGTCGTGGGTGTGGGTCGCCATGATGAAGTCTCGGTGGGGTACTGACACTGATAGGAACAGGACCCCGAAATGCCCACGACGCGGGCGCCGCCGGGACCGCACGGCGGGCGCCCGTTCGTCACGCCTTGTCGTCCTTCGTGATGACCCACAGGAACACTTCGGCCGACCGCTCCCGCCCGCCTTTTGTGTACCTCACCACTTCCTTCTTATCCTCTTTCCACGTCCCCATTTTGAAATCGTGCGACACAACGCGCGAAGCTGGCTTAAGCCCATTCTTGAGTACGGGCATCAGGCGAAGGTTAACCGGCGGGTACAGGTACAGCGTGACCACGTGCCCGCCCTTGAAGGCCTCGGGCGTCAGCTTCAGCACGTCGCCCCGCTTGAATTCGAGCTTCTTCCTCTGCGCGTCGGTGAGCTTCTCGTCCTTCATCCGCTGTTCGCAGCCCTTGAGGCGCTCGGGGTTGAAGCCGAGCCCCAGGCCGCGCCTGGCCTTGAAGTCCTTGGCCGCGGTAATGACGATGCGCCCGTCCCCGCAGCCGAGATCGTACACGGTGTCGTTTTCCCTCACCGCAGCCAGCTTCAGCATCGTCGCGACCACGATCTCAGGGGTGAGGGGCGCGAGCACGAACAGCGTGCGCACGATGTGGGTCCTCGGAGGGTGCGGGGAGAGACCGGTACGGTGGTTTA
>DASWYH010000704.1:0-13032 GCA_036405095.1 Gemmata sp.
CACAAAGCGCTGCTCCGCGCCGGCGCGGATCGTGGCCGCCTGCCCGTCGAACGTGGTCACCTTCGGGCACTGCGTGACAGTCGCCTCGCGCTGCCCCTCAGCGGCTTCCCGGACCGAGCGGAGCGCCGCTTCGGTGAGGACCGTGTCCGGGGCCATCTTCACCCCGATGCGCTCGAAGAACCCGAGCGGAACCTTCAGCACCTGCACCCCGTAAACGATTTGCGGGCCTTGCGACCGGCGCATGGTGGCGATCAGTTCACCGACCTCGGCGACCACCGCCGGGGTGTTGTGAACGACCAGCGTACAGTTGCTCTCGTGGTACTCGATCTGCCCGGTCCCACCGTTCTCGGACCACGTGTACGGTCGAACGGTGCTGGTCACCACACGAACGAGGGCGGCGGCGGTCTTCTGGTGCTCCCCCAGTCGATTCGCTCCGTTCGCTCGCGGAACCGGGACGACCAGATCCCCGACACTGAACGCCTTGCGAACCAGATCGGGCTCCGGAACCGGCGCGGGGGTCGGTACGGGCGCCGGGGGCGGTGTGGGGGTCTCGCGCGCCAGCGCGGGCAGCGCGAACAGAAGCGCAACCGTCGGGAGCAAGGAACGCAGCCGCATATCGACCTCCGGGGAACGAGGGCTCGCCCGGCGGTCATAGCGTGGCAGGGTAACGGAACAAGGCGAGCCGCGCGGCTACGGCTTCTTGCCGAACGGCAGTGTGAACGGCAGCCCGCCTTTGGAGTTCGGCCCCGGCATCCCGGGGAACAGCTTTTTGAGTTCGCTCTCGATGAAGTCCTTGCTCGCGTCCTTCGCGCCCTCACGGGCGAGCGCCACGAGGGCGTTATTGAGCGCCTTCGGATCCAGTTCGGGCTTCGACAGTGTCCCCTTCAGGGGCACCTTCAGCACCTTGCCCGCGACCGCTTTTTGGAGCACCGGGTTGTTCTTCAGGAGCCCGAGGTCCTTGGGCAGCGGTACATCCACGGTGAGATCGAGGGTGTCATCGAAGCCCACGGAGCCGCTCGTGTGGAAGGTGGTCCCGGAGATGCGCAGCGCGAAGTTCTGGTGGTACACGCGCCCGTTCGCGATCTGCACCGGCACCACCGATTCGTTCGCCAGGGTCATCGTGGTGGCCTTGGCCCCGAGCAGGTTCGCGACCTGCGCCGCCACCGGGTTGAGCCCCACAGTCGCCTTGTGGATCACCAGCACGCCCTTCGCGGTGGTCCGGTTGATGTCGCCCAGCGAGATGCGGTTCTCGTCGATCGCGGCCGAGATCTCGCCCTCGGCCTGCGCGGCGTTCGCGATGGCGGGGAGCGCGTACCCGAGGGCGCTGGCGGTCGCCGCCGGGGTGAGTTTGGCCTTGGCCACGACCGGCGCCTTGGCGAACGTCAGCCACCCCGGGTCGGTGCTCAAGTCGAGGGTGGGCGTGAGTGCGACCGTGCCGCCCCCGAAGGTTGCATCGAGCCGGGCGATGCTCACGACCCCGCGGGTCATCTTCGCGTTCAGCTCACCGGTGCCGACATCGAACCCGTAAGCGGAGAGCGCGTGCCAGCCCAGCGCGGCCTCTCCCTGAAGGGCCGCGAAGGCGCCGGGGCCGCCGGTCCCCTTCGGCGGGGGCGCCGTGGCCACGGCGGCGCCGGCCGGTTCGAGTTGCCCCGAGAGCAGGAACCCCCGCGTCCCGGTACCGGTCGCCCGGAACGTGTTCCCGGCGAACTTCTGCACCAGGGGCGTGAGCTTCTCCCAGTCGTAGCGGAGCGTGCCGCTCAGGCTCACATCGCGGGTGGTGCTGAGCTTGCCCAGGGTGCCCTTGGCGGCGACGGCGAACCCGGGGCGCTCGGCCCGCGCGGCGGTGAGCGTCAGCGCGTCCGCGGCGTCCTCGTACTTTCCTTCGGCGTCGAGTTGCAGGGTCGGCTCGAACCACACGAGTTGCTCCTTCGGACCGTACCCGAAGTTGGCAACCGCGAGCCCGCCGCTGAAGGTCGTGAGGTCGCCGTTGGTGCGGAACTTGAGCGGCCCGACACCGGTTCCGCTCAGCGCGTCGGGGCCGCCCGGGTCGGCGTACAGCTTCACCATCCGGCCGAGCCGGCTCAGGTCCGCGGTACACTGCCCGTTCCCGCTCACCACCGGGTCGCCGGTCGCCGGGAACTCGAACGCGAGCGTGCCGTTGGCGACCTTGAGCGTCTCCGAGGTGATCGCGAGCTTGGTGAGCGCGGCGGTGCGGTTCGCCCGGGTGAACACCAGGTCACCGACGGCACTGACGCTCGGCTCGTCGAGGGCGATCCACCGTTCCAGCTTCGGCTTCGTGAGTGCAACCGTGAGCCGGTCCACGGTGACGCGGTCGCGCGCGAACTTCGCCTTACCGCGCGCGTCGACGGTCCCGGTGAGTGCGAACTCGGGGAGCGTGACGACCCCGCCGATGCGGGCCTTCCAGCTCGCGAGTTGGCCCGTCAGGTGAACGTCCCCGCTCCCGCTCGACAGCTCGCGGATGTTCGCAACCGGCGCGGTGAGCACGAAGTCGAGTTCGTCGCCGTTGGCGGAGAGCTTGGCGGTCGCGGTGGTGAGCCGGGTCGGCCCGTTATCGGCGAGCGCCCCGGCGGCGTCCAGGCGTAGCTCCAGCGCGCGCTCGTGGAGCCCCTTTTTCTTCTGATCCACGAACGCGAAGTCGGTCAGCTTCACGACCACCTCCGCGACGAACCGCCCGTCCGCCCGCCGGGTGCCCGCGAACGACGCGAACGCGCCCCCGTCGAGCGTCCAGCCCTCCAGGTCGATGAAGTCGCGGAGCCGCGCCCCGAGCTTGTCGAGGAAAATGTTGGTCGAGATCAGGAGCGTGTCGGGTTCGCTCGCGGCGTTCACGGAGATGAAGTCCGCGGTACACACGAACTTCTTGAACGTCGGGAACCGCCCCGGTTCGTACTTGCCGAGGAACTCGGCGCGGAGCGGTTGCTCCCAGGCGATCGGTTTCCCGTCCCGGGTGCCCCGCAGCGCCGAGGTGTTGACGGTGCCGTCCCACAGGGTGCCGCCGGCGGGGTCGGTCGTGCTCACGAGCTTCAGTTCGATCCGCCCCTCGCGCAGCTCCGTGCCTTCTTTCAGGCGCAAGAGCTTGGGGAGCTTGGCAACGAGCTTGGCGACTTCGACGTTCGCGCTCACGGACAGCCCGGGTTGCATCAGAACGCTCTCGGCGGCGTCCTCGGGGTCGAACGTGCCCTTGACCGACATCGTGCCCGCGTCGCACTTCAGCTCGAACGTGCGGACCCGCAGGGTGCGCCCGGTGAGTTCCAGATCGAGCGGCAGTTCCACGGAATCGAGCGCCAGTTGATCGCCGTTTAACCAGGGGGCACTCAGCGCGAGCTGTTTCCCACCGGCGGAGCCGGCGACCGCGACCGCGAGTTGCCCCTTGGCGCTGGTGCCCCACGAGAGCCGCACATCGGTGCTGAGCGCGCCCGCGAGGGTCAGCCCCGGGTCCGCGCGTTTCAAGAGGGGCGCGAACGTGTCGAGCGCGAGGTCCGTGCTCACGATCTTGGCTGTACTCGCGTCCCCGATGGACGCCTCAACGTTCAGCCCCCCGGTTGCGGCGGTGAGTTGCACCGCGACCGGTTCCGCACGGCTCGCCGGGATGGTGACGGTCGCGTCGATGCCCTCGACGCTCGCGCCCTTCCCTGTCGCGGCATCAACAATCGTGAGCGTACCGCCGGTCACTTTGAGGTTGACCGGGGTACGGGTCGGTGCCGGCGCCGGGTTCTCCTTGAGGTACTCGGCGAACGTGCCTTCGACGTTGGTGGTGCCCTTGTCGCAAGCGACCGTGAGCGTCGGGTTCTCGATGGTAAACGTGCCCGGGTCGGCCTGGCTCCGCGCGAGTTCGGCGAGGGACTTCTGGGAGGTGATTTTGGGAACGCTCGCGACCGTGTGGCCGGCTTCGTCCTTGATGGTCACGTCTCGCAGTTCGACCGGGGAGAACCAGCCGAGCGACGCCCCGCCGACCTCGACGGACCCGCGCACATCGGCCAGCGCCTGCCGCGCGAACCGGTTGCGCAGTTCGGTTTTGGCAACGATC
Organism: Gemmata sp.; assembly: GCA_036405095.1. Lineage (GTDB taxonomy): Bacteria > Planctomycetota > Planctomycetia > Gemmatales > Gemmataceae > Gemmata. The sequence continues at coordinate 4,046 of DASWYH010000704.1, forward strand.
GCCGGTGCGAACCACAGAGCGCACAACAGCAGCGTGCCGAGCGGGAGCACGCGCTTCAGCCAGCGCTTGCGGCGCGACGCGCGCGGCGCCGGCTGAGGGACGGCAGAGGGTGGAACGGTTCCGGCGGCCATGATACGCCTCCTGCTGTGGGCGGGCGCAACCGTGCGCGTTTCATTCCATCGACCTAGATTAGCATAACGCGATAGCAGAAGGGACGTGATTCCGCACCCGTGCGACGCGGGCAACCGGAGGAACCGGTAACACCCGCCGTTACGAACCGCAGGTCGCGCGCACGGGAAGTTACGCAGTTGGGTGTTGCGCGCCTTGTGCGGCCGATGCAAGGGCACCGACCGCACCACGAGAAGCAGACATTAACCCACCCTACCACGAATCAGCGGCCCAGCGTTTCCTTGAAGAGCGCGAGCATCTTCTTCCACGAGTCCTCGTCGGCGGCCTTGTCGTACTTCATGCCCTTGATGTTGTGCGCGTCCGCGCCCGGCACCGTGAAGCTGTGAACCACATCCTTGTAGCCCACGAACTCGTACTTCGTGCCGGCCTTGTCGAGCGCCGCGCGGAAGTCCTTGATCGCCTGAGCGGGGATGAAGGTGTCCGCGTCGCCGTTGCAGATCAGGAGCTTCGCTTTGATCGCCTTCGCTTCGGCCTCCGTCGGCTTCGGGAGCGCCGCGTGGAACGTCGCGACCGCTCTGAGGTCCGCACCCGAGTACGCGAGTTGCAGGCACGTGCTGCCGCCGAAGCAGTACCCGATCGCGGCGAGCTTCGTGCCGTCCACGTTGGGCTGCGCCTTGAGTTGCTTCAAGCCCGCTTCCGCCCGACCGCGCCACGTCTTGATGTTCTCGCGCACCATGCCCGCCAGCTTGCGCGAGTCGTCGGGGTGGTTCACCACCTTGCCCTCGCCGTACATGTCGGGCGCGAACGCCACGTACCCGAGTTCCGCGAGCTGCTTGCACCGGCCCTTGGCGTAATCGTCCAGGCCCCACCACTCGTGAACCACCAGCACGCCCGGGCGCTTCCCCTTCACCGCGTCGTCGTAGGCCAAGAAGCCTTTGAGCTTCGTCCCGTCGAAATCGTAATCGACCACCTTGGTGACGACCGCGGCCTGGGACGCGCGGGCGCTCACCGCGACAACGGCCACCGTCAGCAGAATGCGCAACATGAGATCGGCTCCGTGAACGGGCGAACGCCCGGCGGATCGGCCCGCCGGGCGTTCGGTGTTGTACGCGAGCGGCGCGCCGAAGTCAGCCCGCGAGGTCGCCGGCCAGTTTCGCCAGCACCTCGTGCGTGAGCGCGAACGCCGTCTGGGTGCGCCCGCTCGTGGTGCGGTCCGCAACGAACCGGCGCACCTCGGCGCGGTGCGTCCCGAACAGGCGCACCTCGTAGTAGCTCACCTGGTCGCCCTTTTTCGCCGGCGCGGTGCTCCGGAGCAGCGCCTCGCCACGGGCCTCATCGACCTCCAGCACCTTGAGCGGTTCGAGCAGCCCCACCACGCGCGCCGCCGCGCCCGCGGCCCACTCCTTCAGGGTGAGCCCCGCCGGCGCGTCCCCGGTGCGCACGAGCGCCAGTTCCCACACGAGGCACGCGAGCTCGTCGGTTTTGTCGGCGGTGAGCCGCACGTCCCAGCCGCCGAGGTTCTGGGCCAGAGAGTGCCGGCCCATCCCGGCCGGGCGCCACTCACTTAGTTTTGGGAGCAGCTTTTCGGTTAGCGTCATCGGACCCTCCGGTCACTTGTTGGGTGTGTTCGGTGCCATCGAAGCTCAGCACCGCGGGCTGGCCATCGCTGATCGTCTCCAGGTGAACCGGGCGCGACCACATGTACTGGATGTTGACCAGCACGTCGCGCGCCTCGTCCACCTTCAAATCTACCCCCTGGTGCTCGTGCCGCAACAGCAGTTCGCCGCGGTTCCGGTGGTTCCCGTCGAGGACGTAGATCCACGGCTTGCCGAAGTTCGTGAGGCTGAACAGCAGCCGCTGCTTGATCTTCTGGAACTCCCGGCTCTCGATCACGTAGTTCTTCGTGGGGTCCTGGTAGTTGAACGAGAACAGGTTGTATTCCTTGCAGAACTCCGGCGTCAGGAACGTGTCAATAAAGGTGATATCGTTGTGGATCTTGCGGACCTCGAAGATCTTCTGCCGCCCGAGGCCGAGATTCTTGTCCCACCGGCGCTTCTCTTCCATGTCCCCGCAGTTCTCCCACTCGGGTCCGAACTGCCCCATGTTCCAGCGCCGCTCCACGTCGCGCAGCAGCTCGATGCCGACCTTGTACGGGTTGAGCCGCCGCCCGCTGGTGGCCATCGTCCCCGAGTGGTGGTCCGCGTAGTCGATCACCTCGGAGGGGTCCAGCACCTTCTGGGTCATAATCGTCGAGTGCCAAAAGCTCGCCCAACCCTCGTTCAGTATCTTAGTTTGAGCTTGAGGATAAAAATAATAAGCTTCGTCCCGAACGATGCTGAGCATGTCCCGCTGCCAGTTCTTCAGGGGCGCGTGCTCGATGAGGAACAGCAGCACGTCCTTTTCGGGGCGCTCGGGGAACCGGGCGGCGCGGGCGCTGGCGGCCTTCTTGTGCTCCTCCTCGTCGGCCTTGAGGGCGCCGCGGGGGTTGATGTAGTCGGCCATGTACGACTTCGCCTTGAACCGCGGCGCGGTGGTCTCCTCGGCCGGTTCGTCGCCGGTGGCCTGCTGGCTGAAGTCGTACTTCGAGTGGTCGTCGCGGCGCTTGATGGCGACCGAGTGGATGTCGATGAGGTCGTCGATGGACATGCACCGGTCCATGAACGCCTCGACCTCGTCCTCCCCGAACCGCTCCACGAAGTGGCGGATGCGGGCCGCGTGGTTCGCGATCTCGTCCATCATCTTCCGGGTCGTGTGCCCGAAATAGGCGTTGTTCTTGAAAAAATCACAGTGGCCGTACACATGCGCCATAACCAATTTTTGATCGACGGTGTGGTTGCACCGCATGAGGTAGGCGTAGCACGGGTCGTTGTTAATGACCATCTCGTAGATCTTCGAGAGGCCGTACTCGTAGCTCTTCTTGAGCTCCTCGTACTGCATCCCGAACGACCAGTGCGGGTAGCGCGTGGGGAACCCGCCGTAGGCCGCGATCTCGTTCAGGTCGTCGGCGTCCACGACCTCAAAAATGGTTTCGTAGAAGTCGAGCCCGTAGCCGCGCGCGTAGCCCTCGATCTCGTCCTTGAGGACGCGCAGGTGCGGCGGCAGGTTCGTGTTGTAGAAGCCCAGGTTCATCGGCCACTCCCTCCAGCCCGGCCCTTCGGGTCACCCCATCATACACGAAGGCGGGACATTATTGTTTGGTCGGGGCCTGCCATTTCCCGTTCCAGTTCATTTCGAGTTGGCGGAGGAACCCGTTCCACTCGTCCCGGGTGCGGGTGCGGGTGCGGGGGAACGGGAGCGGGCGCACGGGGGCGTCCGAGCCGGCCCCCGGAACGAGCGCCACTTCGCCGCCGGGGCGCACCTTCCCCACGCGCACGGGGAGCCAGGTGTGCAGGTTCTCGGGGTCGATCCGCACCCGCGCGCGGGGGCCGTCGAATTCGAGCCCGCGCACCTTCGCGAGCACCTCCGCCGGGTCCGAGCTGTTCGCCGCGGTCGCGGCCCGTGCCCACAGGTGAACGCCCGAGTAGGCCGCGGCCATCATGTCCGTTGCCGCGCGATCGGCGCCGTACTTGGCCCGGATCTTGCGGACGAACGCGGCGCTCTCGGGGCGGTCCACGGTCTGGAAATAGCTCGCCACCAGGTAGTCATCGGTCAGGGCCGCCGGGTTCAGCCCCCGGACCTCGTTTTCGGTGATGCTCACCGACACCGTCGTGACACCCGGGGCACCCGTTTGCGGGGCGCGCAGTTCGCGAAAAAACGCCGCGTTCGAGGTGCCGTTGATGGTATTGATGACCACATCGGCCCTCGCGCTCCGCACCTTGGCGATGGCCCCCTGAACCACGGGGGAGCCGAGCGGCACGAACGCTTCCGCCACGATCTCCACCCCGGCCGCGTTCCGCTCGGCGACCCGGTCCCGGATGATCTGGTGCGCCGTGCGCGGGAAAATGTAGTCCGAGCCGACCAGCGCGATCCGCTTCTTGTTGAGCGTGTCGATCACGAAATCGACGGCGGGGATCAGTTGCTGGTTCGGGGCCGGTCCCAGGTACACGATCCGCGGCGACTCCTCCAATCCCTCGTACTGAACGGGGTAGAACAGGAGCCCGCTGCGGCGCTCGAACACGGGGCGAACGGCCTTCCGGGACGCGCTGGTCCAGCACCCGAACACCACGGAGCACTTCTCGTCGCGCAGGAGCACTTCGGCCTGGCGCGCGAACTCGTCGGGGTCGGATTTGCCGTCCACCACGACCGCCTTGAGCGGGCGCCCGTTCACGCCCCCGCGCGCGTTCACCTCCTCGATCGCGAGCAGGGTCGCGTCGATCACCGGGTTCTCGCTCACCGCCATCGTCCCGCTCTGCGAGTGCAGCACGCCCACCGCGATCGGCTCGGGCGGACCGACCGGCCCCGCCGGCGCGAGCGCGCGAAACGCGAGCCAGCCGAAGACCAGTGCGACCCCGAGCGCGAGAACCAATCCCGCGCCCATCAGAACCGCCCGAACCCGCCCCGGCGCCGCAGTGGCCCGCCCGTCGCTCGCCCCCGGTACGCGCGCCGCGGCGCTCGCGGCCGCCGGGACGGGTTCGGGCGCCCGGACCGGAACCGGCCCCGCCCCGGAAAGGCACGCGATGGCGGCTTCCAAATCGCACACCACCTCGGTTGCGGTTTGGCAGCGCTCCTCGGGCCGCTTGGCGAGGAGCCGGCCCACGAGGTCGGATATCTCTTGCGGCACGACCGGGTTCTTGAGGCTCACCGGGTCCGGGTGCCGGTTCGCCAGGGCCATCATCACCGCCAGCGCGTTGCTCCCCCGGAACGGCAGCTCGCCGGTCAGCACGACGTAGATCACGCACCCGAGGGCGAACAGGTCGGCGCGGGCGTCCACATCGTGCCCGGCGGCCTGCTCGGGGGACATGAAGTTCGGGGTGCCGACGATGAACCCGGTGCTCGTGAGGCTCGTTTCGGTGAGCGGCTTGCGCGCGAGACCGAAGTCGAGCAGTTTGGCGCGCACGTGACACTTCGGGGGCCGCCCGAGCATTTCGGAGCTGTCCCCGCAGGTGCCCGTCTGGAGGTTGCACTCGACGGCATCGACCGCTTCGAGCCAGATGTTCGCGGGCTTGATGTCGCGGTGGATGAGGCCCTTCGCGTGCGCGGCGGCGAGCCCGGCGGCCGTGTCCCGCGCGACCACCAGCGCGGTCCGGAGGTCGAGCGGCACCGGCTGCTCGATCCGGGCCTGGAGCGTTTCGCCCACCAGCAGCGGCATCGCCAGGAACGGCAACCCGTTCTCCTCGCCGACGTGCAGCACCGTGACCACATAATCGGACGTGACCCCGGCCGCGGCCCGCGCTTCGCGGAGGAACCGCTCGCGGCTCTCGGGGTCGGCGGCGAGTTCGGGCTTGAGGACCTTGAGCGCGATCGGGCGCCCGAGCGTGACCTCTTCGGCGGCGAACACCAGCCCCATGCCGCCGGACCCGAGGAGCCGCAGCACGCGAAAATCGCCGAACCGCCCGATCTCGTCGGGGCGCTGTGCCGCCCCGAGGAACACGTACGGGTTGCGGACCCGTGCGGTCTCGTCGGCGGACACGCGGGGGCGGGTCTGGTTCGCGGAGTCCGAATCGCTCATTTGCGCGCCTACTTCTTCGCGAGCGTAACGATTAGCCCGGAGGCCAAGGAGAGAACGGCGCCGAGCAGCGCGAGAACCAGACCCCAGCGACGGAGTTCCAACTGCTCCGTTTGTTTGATGTGGTCTTGGAGCTGTTGCTTCAGCGCGGCCCGCTCTTGCCGCTCCGCCGCCAGTTCGGTCTGTAGCGTTTCGACCTTCGCGCTCAGCTTTTCCACCTCGCGCCGGCGGTTGTCGTCGCGCTCGGTCAGCACTTTGAGGTCCGAAACCAAATCCCGGATCTGCTCGCTGGGCGATTTGGCCACGATCACACCTCGGCGGGTTGCTTGAGGATCTCGTCCCACACCGGTTTCCGGCGGTCGATGTAAGCGTCCATCGCCCGTGCCCAAACGGACCGGCACCGGCTCTCCAGAACGCCGTCGTCCTGGAGTTCCGCCTCGGTGAGGAAGCGCGAGCCGCTCCCGCTCGCGGTTGGCAGGGAGAGCGTCACGGTTATTTCGACCCCGGCCGGTTGGTCCGCGTAGGCTTCCAGGCCGAGTTCGATCTGTTTGTCCCAGTCGCGCACAATGCCCGCGAGTGCCGTGACAGCGTGCTCGGCCCGGGCCTTGAGTTCGGGCCGGCCCTCGAAGCCGGCGTACTCCACGCTCTTGAACATCGCCGCGCCCTCGCTTCGGTTACCGCCCGGTCTTGAGGAACTCTTTGATGCTCCCGAGGATCGCGTCGCGGTCCGGGATGCGGCTCGTCACCACGTTCGGGTGATCGTCCACCAGCTCGTGAACGTGGTCGAAGAACTCGCCGCTCCCGTAAGGCGATTCGACCTGCCCGTACCCGAACAGGTTCAGCTTCGCCAACATCGTGTTCGTGAGCAGTTCCGTACACCGGGGCACGTCGTCGCCCCAGTTGTCCCCGTCGGAGAAGTGGAACGCGTACACGTTCCACTGGCTCGGCGGGAACCGCGTGTCGATGATCTTGTTGCACAACTCGTAGGCGCTGCTGATCTTCGTGCCGCCGGACTCGCGGGTGTGGTAGAACGTGTGCTCGTCCACCTCCTGCGCCACCGCGTCGTGAATGATGTAAACGGTTTCGACGCCCTGATAGTGCTTTTTGATCCAGGTGTCGATCCAGAACGACTCGATGCGGACGATCTCCTTCTGCTCGTCGGTCATCGAGCCGGACACGTCCATCATGTAAATCACGCACGCGACCGCGTCCGGTTTGGGCACTTCTTTCCAGGCCCGGTAGCGCTTGTCCTCGCGCTGCGGGATGACGGTCGGCACGAGCGGGTTGTACGACCCGGCCGAGATCTGCCGCTGGAGCGCCCGCTTGAAGGTCCGCTTGAAGTGCCGGAGCGACTCCGGCCCCACGCTCCGGATGCTGGTGTACTTCTCCTTTTCGGTCACGACGTTCTTCTTGCCCCGCGGCTCGATGCGCGGGAGCGCGAGTTCCTCGCCCAGGATCTCCGCCAGTTCCTCCATCGTCAAATCGACTTCGAGGATGTGGCCGCCGGGCGAGTCGCCGGCCTGCGGCTCCCCTTCTCCGTCCTGCGGTTGCGTGAGGGGCTGGCCGGGTTGACCGGGGCCGACCCCGACGCCGCCGGAATTTTTCTTGCCGTAGCGGAACTGCGGTAAGTTAATGGACGGCATCGGGATGGACACGAAGTCCTTCCCCTTTTTGCCGATCATCTCCCCGCGCGCGATGTACTTGGAAAGGTTGCTCTTCACCTTCCCCCGCACCAGCTTGCGGAACCGCTGCAGGTCTTGTTCGATCTTTTGTCCCACGGCGCTCTTGCCTCGGGGTTTTGGTTGGTTCGGCGCGTGCGAGCGCCTCGGCGCGATCGCGTAAAGGAATCGTACCAGACGAACGGGGTCGGGGAGAAGCCAAAGAGGTGTCTGATGGGGAGGCGCGGTGAAACTATGCGGTCCCGTCCTGCGAGGCGTTGGTAGCGTTTTCGGCCAGAAACTCGGTCAGCGTCTCCCCATAGTCGTGCGGCGTTCCGCCGTCGTGATCCCAGGAGCTGATCGTGTCCGGCCCAATGCCCCACGCCCCGAGGTCGGTCATGAAGCCGAATGCCGCGCCCCCTTCGTAGAGGGCAACCGGCACACACCGGGCGAGTTTTTCAAGGAATTTCGGGTCATCGTCGCCGCACGCGGGGCCACCGGGTCCGTACAGCCACGCGAGTTCCTTCCGCGCTACCGGTAAGAGACGCACCGGCAGCACCGTCCACTGGTCGAGGTCTTCGCACTCGGGCACATCCCCACCGGACGTGCCGAACCACAGCCCGTCGAACTCGGCGTACAGTTCGCGGAGCGGAACGGGGAGCGGCAACCCGAGCGCGGCCTCGGCCTCGGCGATTTGTTCCGCGGTCGCGGGCGGACGGAACCGTGCCCAGTGCCGACGTTCGGGATGCATCCGCGACTCTACGGCAACTCGGTACGGACCCATCAGTCCCTCCAGAAAAGCCACGAACCCCGGTCACCTACAGGTGACCGGGGTTCGTGTGTTGCGTCGCCGGGGAGTGGAAGGATGGGGGTGCCCTGAGCCGCACCCTCTAATGCTTATGGCTGCTGCTTCCGCCCTGACCAGGTTCACACCTTCAGGTCGGTCAGGCCCCCACCCATCCAAACCCCGGCGACGGTATCCAATTCGGAACGCGGAATTCGGATTGCGGAATTACAAATAAGAAGACAACCACCGGCGCGGTTCTCGCCCTCTGTTGTCTTCAATTCCGCGTTCCGAATTCCGCCCTCCACATTCAAGTTACTTCTTCGTTTGGCCGCGTGCGAAGATGCTCGCGACGAAGTTCAGCACGTCGGTCGCGCTAGATTCATTATACCCGTAGTTCCGAATCAGGCGAGACTTCACCACGTCAATTTTTTCCTGGGTCGCCTTGTCCACGACGTTTGAGACCAGCGAGCTGAGCTTGATCGAGTCCTTTTGGTCCTCGAACAGCTTCAGTTCGAGGGCCTTTTGCAGCCGCTCATTGGTCTTGTAGTCGAACTTCTTGCCGTCGATGGCCAGCGCGCCGATGTAGTTCATGATCTCCCGGCGGAAGTCGTCCTTGCGGCCCTCCGGAATGTCGATCTTCTCCTGGGTGTCCTTGTCGACCACGCTGGAGACCAGGCTGGTGAGCTTGATCGTGTCCTTCTGGTCCTGGAACAGCTTGAGCTCCAACGCCTTCTGGAGCCGCTCGTTGGTCCGGTAGTCGAACTTCCGTCCGTCCAGCGAGAGGGCGCCGATGTAGTTCATGATCTCG
>DASWYH010000705.1:0-17770 GCA_036405095.1 Gemmata sp.
ACGCCCAGAGCAGCACGAACGTCAGCAGCAGGCCGCCGAGGTCGCGGAGGTGCTTGGGCGTGACCCGTCCGGCCAGCGGCGGGAAACGGGACAGCACCACGAGCGCGGCGGTGGCGAACGCGAACCCGCCCGCGACCTGCCCGATCGCGTACAGCGGCGGGAACATCGTGGATGTCCAGAACGGTTCCAGCGACATCACCCAGTCGATCGCCGCGAACGTGACGGTCACCCCGTAGAGGACGAGCCCGGGGCCGCTGAGCGCCGGGAGTCGCGCAGCCGCGTGCGCATCGCCCGCGCGCCACCGCGCGCCCCACGCGCGCAGGAAGTGCCCGATGAGGAACCACACGAGGAAGAACGCCGCCGCCCGCGCGAGCACGAACGGCGCGTTCAGCAGCCAGCTCTTCCCGCGCAGCTCCTCCAGCACCTCTCCGCGAGCGACGTATTCGAGCGGCCGGGCCCACGGGTACGGTGAGCCCGCACCCAGAAACAGCGCCCCGGCGACCGGCACGAACAGCAGCACGCACAGCCCGAGCGTCCGCGACGCCCCTTCGAGCACCGGGCGCAGCAGCACGCCCCACGCCCCGCCGCTCAGGTACTGGATCATCAGCACGACCAAAGAGCCGAGCGCGAGCGCGAGCCAGAAGTGGAACGCGACCGAGTACGACACCGCGGCCTGCGTCAGCGGGTGCGGCCCCGCCAGCGGCGTGAACGCCAGCCCCGCGAACGCGCCGGTGCCGACGACCGCCGCGCCCAGCGACAGCCGTTGCACGCGGTCCCAGTTCGGCTGATGGTCGGCGGGGCGCGGTTCGCTACTCACGGGCACCTCCCAGTGCCGCCCGGGCGCGGCTGCGGGCGGCGGGCGGGAGCGTGTCCAGTTCGGCGTGCCGGCTCAGCTGCAGCGCGCGGACGTAGGCGACGATCCGCCACCGGTCCTTAGCCGGGATCTGCGTGCGGTAGCTCGGCATCGCCCCGTACCCGCGGCTCACGACCTCGAACAGGTAGCCCGCCGGGGCGCCGCGCAGGGGCACGTCCTTGCGGTACAGCGCGAACCCGCGCAAGGCGTCGGTGTGGAAGTTCGGCGGTTTCACGTAGCCGCGCTCGGGGACCTTTCCGTTGCCGTCGCCGAGCGGGGAGTGGCACACGGCGCAGTAGATCGTGTAGCGCTCCTGGCCGCGGTCCAGGTCGGCGCGCGCCAGCTCGAACGGGAACCCGGCCGCGAACTTCGCGGGGTCGGACGGGGCGTCGGGCCGCGGGGTCGGGGCGCCCCTCTCGCCCGCGGGTGCGGCGCCCCGAGCGCCGGGCTTCAACCCGGTGAGGAGCGGGTCGTCGCTCCGGAGCCACTCGCGCGCGACCGCGCCCTCCGGGGGCACGCGCGCCGAGGCACCGTCCTCGAAGAACGTGCTCGGTTGGAAGGGCCGGTAGCGGGGCTGGTCGGCCATTTTCTGCTGGCAGCCCGCGGCGAGGGCCGGTGCCAGCGCCAGGAGAAGGACCGCGCGCCTCATGCGGTCACCTCCTCGATGCCGGTCGGGTTCTGGGCGGCGAGGAGCGCCCACGTCGCGGTCGCGTCGAACTGCGGGTCGTCGCCCGATACGAAGAGGTAGAAGCCGTCGGTGGTCGCCCGCGCGAACAGCGGGGCGCCGAACAGCGGGTGGTGGAACCGGGGGAGCCGGCACAGCACGAGCACGCCGAAGAACGCCGACAGGGCCGCCGTCAGCACGCCCAGCTCGAACGCGATCGGGATGAACATCGGCCAGCTGTTCGGCGGCTTCCCGCCGACGTTCAGCCGGTACGCTTCCGCCGACACCCACAGCAGCATCAGGAAACCGGCCGCGGCCCCGCCCAGGCCGCCGAGCAGCACCAGGAACGGCACCCCCGAGCGCCGGCAGCCCAGCGCGCGCGCCGCCTCCGGCAGCGGGTACGGCGCGAACGCTTCGAGCCGCGCGTAACCCGCCGTGCGCGCCTCCGCGCAAGCGGCGGTCAGCGCCTCGGCGGACGCGAACTCGGCGAGCAGCCCGCGCGCGGTTACGGACACGGCGTGCCCTCCAGCGAAGCGCCCGCCTGCCCGCCCTGGCGCCGGGGCAGCAGGTCGCGCAGTTCCGAAATCGACACCATCGGCAGGAGCCGCAGGAACACGCAGAACAGGAAGAAGAACATGCCGACCGAACCGAACAGGAACGCATAGTCCCAGAACGTCGCGTGGAACAGCCCCCAGCCCGAGGGCAGGAACCCGCGCTGCAAGCTGCCGATCACGATCACCCACCGCTCCAGCCACATCCCCACCAGTACGGCGAGCGAGACGAGGAACAGCCACAGCGGGCTGTTCCGCACCCGGGCCGACCAGAGGGCTTGCGGGACGGCAACGTTGAGCGCCAGCACCGTCCAATACACGGGGGCGGCGGTGCCCAGGAACCGGTCGCGCTGCACCGCCGCTTCCTTCGGCCCGCCGTACACCGCCATCACGCCCTCAATGAAGTAGCCGTAGCTCAGCACCAGCCCGGACACGAGCAGGAGCTTCGCACAGTTGTTGAGGTGCCGCTGCGTGACGAAGTTGTGTAGCCCGTAGAGGGACCGCAGCGGGAGCGCGAGGAGCAGCACCATCGCGAAGCCGGAGTAAATCGCCCCCGCGACGAAGTACGGCGGGAACACCGTCGAGTGCCACCCCGGGACGATCGCGATGGCGAAGTCGAAGCTGACCACCGTGTGGACCGATACGACCAGCGGGGTCGCGAGGCCGGCCAGGAGCACATACGCCTTTTCGAGCCGCCACCAGTGCGCCACCGAGTTGCGCCAGCCCAGCGCGAGCAGCCCGTAGAACGCGCGGCCCGGGAGCGTCTTCGCGCGGTCGCGCATCGCGGCCAGGTCCGGCAGCAGCCCCAGGTACCAGAACATCAGCGACACGAGGAAGTACGTGGTGACCGCGAACACGTCCCACGTCAGCGGGCTGCGGAACTGGGGCCACAGCTCGTGCCGGTTCGGGTACGGGAGCAGCCAGTAGAAGAACCAGGGGCGGCCCATGTGCAGGAGCGGGAACAGCCCCGCGCACATCACCGCAAACAGCGTCATCGCCTCGGCGAAGCGGTTGATGCTCGTGCGCCACTTCTGGTGGAGCAGGAGCAGAACCGCGGAGATCAGCGTGCCGGCGTGACCGATCCCGATCCACCACACGAAGTTGACGATCGCGAACCCCCACGCGACCGGGACGTTGATGCCCCAGATGCCGACCCCGACGACGAGCAGGTAGCCGATGCCGTACAGGAGCAGGGCGAACAGCAGCCCGGCTGCGCCGAGGGTGACCCACCACGCGGCCGGCGCGGGGCGGTCCTGCACCAGCCCGGCAACCTTCTCGGTCACCGATGCGGGGCTGTTCTCGCCCTCGGTCACCGGGGCGGGGGGCGTCAGGGGGGGCAGCGCGTCGGGGGGCAACTCAGGTTCCTTGTGGCATGTCGGGGTTCGGGTTCCGCACCGCGGCGAGGTAGGTGGTCCGCGGGCGCGTGTTCAGGTCCGCGAGCAGGGCGTAGTCGTGGGGTTGGGCCTTCCACTGGCGCACCTCGGCGCCGGGGTCGTTCAGGTCGCCGAAGCGGATCGCCCGCGACGGGCACGCCTGCTGACACGCCGTTTGAAGGCTCCCATCGGGGATCGGCGCCCCCGTGCGCTCGGACGCGATCTCGGCGCCGCGGATGCGCTGCACGCAGTAGGTACACTTCTCCATGACCCCGCGGCTGCGAACGGTCACCTCCGGGTTGCGGCCCAGCTTGAGCGTGTCCGTGTCCCAGTCCTGGAACGCGAGGAAGTTGAACCGCCGCACCTTGTACGGGCAGTTGTTCGAGCAGTACCGGGTGCCCACGCACCGGTTGTAAACCATGTCGTTCAGCCCGTCGTGACTGTGGACCGTCGCGCCCGTCGGGCAGACGTACTCGCACGGCGCGTTCTCGCACTGCATGCACGGCACCGGCTGGAAGAACGTGCCCGCGTCGGTGAAGTAGCGGTCCACGCGGATCCAGTGCATCTCGCGCGCCCGGAGCACCTGCTCTTTCCCGACCACCGGGATGTTGTTCTCCGCCTGGCACGCGACCACGCACGCCGAGCACCCGGTGCAGGCCGAGAGGTCGATCGCCATGCCCCATTTGCGGTTCGGGTACGGCCACTCGGGGTACAGCGAGAGCGGAACCAACCGCCGGTCGCGTTCGGCCGCCGGTGGCGGCTCACTCAGGGAGATCGCCGTAACGGCCGCTTTTTCGGCTTCCGTTTCGAGCTTCGGGGGGATGAAATTCGGGCGCCGTGCGAATTCCGCCGCGGTGGTGTGGCGCACCGGCTCGTGATAGTTCATCGCGTGGTGCGCTTGCGTGCAGGCCAGCCGCTCGCGCCCGCCGGTGCGAACGACTTCGAGACCGCGACCGCCGCCGGGCGCGTCGGACGTGCGAAGTTGATAGGCGTCGAACCCGACCCCGGTGCCGACGCGCCCGGCGCGGGTGCGCCCGTGGCCGAGGTGGAGCGTCACCGCGCCGTCCGCGTGCCCGGCCACGACGAGCACCGGCGCCCGAACGCCGCGCCCGCGGTACTTCAACTCGACCACGTCCGTTTCGGCGCCGCCGTGCTGCCCGCCGGTGCCCACCACCTCTTGCCGCACGCCCAGCGCCGCGGCGGTGGCCGGGCTCATCAGCGCCGCGTTCCCCCACGTCAGTTTCGTGACCGGTTGGGGCAGCTCCTGGAGCCACGCGTTGTTCGCGAACCGGCCGTCGAACAGCGCCGGGTCGGGGCAGAACTCGACCTCGAGCGTCCCGTCCTCGGCCGCGGGTGCGTTCTCGGGCCACCAGTCGGCCGCAAGTTTTACCTCTTTTGCCGCTGCGGCGCTCTCCGAGACGAACCCCGCCTGGACCGTGCGCTCCCAGAAGCTGTCGAAGTCGGCCGGGGCTCCCCGCGCGCGGCGCCAGTGCTCGCGCACGAGGTCGCGCCCGCGGCGCCAGCCCCCCGTGAGCGCCGCCACGAGTTCGAGCGCCGAGCGCGTGTCGTACAGCGGCTCGATGAGCGGCTGCTGGACGGTCGCGGTGCCGTCGAACCCGAGCGCGTCGCCCCAGCACTCCAGGGGGTGCGATTCGGGCAGGTGCCACACGCACCGGGCGGCCGTTTCGTCCGGGTGCGCACCGAGGTGCGCGGTGGTCGGCACCTTGTGTAGCGCGCGGGCAAAGGCGAGGTCGGCCGGCGCCGAGTACACCGGGTTCGACCCGAGAACGAGCAGCACCTCGACGGCGCCCGCGTTCATATCGCGAACGAGGTCCGTGAGGTCGCCCGCTCCGGCCGTGGCCCCGGCGGGCGGGGCGGTGAGGCGAACGGTGCTCCCCACGTTGCCGAGCGCGTGGTTCAGCGCGTGCCCGAGCGCGTGCAGCGCGGGGGGCAGGTGGGCGCCAACGAGGACGAGGCCGCGGCCCCTGTGCGCGAGCAGGTCGCGGGCGAGCGGCGCGAGCCACGCCCGCGCCGCCCCGGAGCGCGCCTCCGCGGGCGGCGCGCCCGGCACCTTCAGTTCCGCCGCCAGCGCGCGGGCGAAGCCTTCGAGCGCCGACGGCTTCAGCGCGAGCCGGTGGTCGGCGTGGGCGCCGGTCGCGGTCAGCGCGGACTCGACCGCGTACAGCCGGTTCATCTGCCCCGCGGTGCCCCCGCGCGCGTGCCGCCGCGTAGCGAAGTCGCGCTGGTACCGGACGGTGCCCGGCTCGCACGACAGGAAGTCCGCGCCGAGCGCGAGCACCACGTCGGCTCTGGTGAAGTCGTACACCGGCCGGAGCACCTCGCCGAACGCGCGGCGCGTGCCCTCGTCGGCCGCGCCGCGCCCGCACGGCTCGTACCGCACCCACTTCGCGCCCGGTAACCGGGCGAGCAGCGCCGCCATCGCATCCGCGAAGCTCGGAGACGAGGTGGCACCGGTCAGCACCCGGACGCCCGAGCCGCCCTTCGGGTGCTGCGCCCCCAGGGCGGCCCGCAGCGCCGGGAGCGCGTCTTCCCAAGTGGCGGGCCGGTTCCGGTGCGTCACCTGCCGCGACCGGTCCGGGTCGTACAGCCCCAGGAGCGCCGCCTGGGAGAACCGGTCCGACGAGCCCAGGCTGCCGGGGTGCTCGGGGTTCCCCTCGATCTTGGTGGGCCGCCCCTCGTGGCTCGTGACCAGCAGCCCGAGCGCGGTCCCGGCGAGTTCCATTGCGGTCGCGAAGTGGAGCGGGACGCCCGGGGTGAGCTGCTCGGGCGGGCGCACGTAGGGCACGATCTCGCCCGGCGGTGCCGGGCGCGGCGAGCACCCGGCACCGCCCGCGAGCGCCGCCGAGGCGCCGGTCAGCGCCAGGAACCGGCGCCGGTCCAGCACCTCGGCCGCGTCCCGCGGGTTCGGGTGCACCGCGCCGCCGTCACTGCGACCGGACATTTCTCCTCCTCAGCGGTGGCAGGTGGAACAACTGGTGAGCGCGTGGGCGTCGCGGACCCGGTACTCGGCAGCGAGTTGCGTGCCCGACGGGGCCGCTGGCGGTCGGGTCCAGGTCGGGTTGTAGATCTCGTCCCGCGGGCGCAGGTGCGGGGCGGGGTTGCGGTGGCAGTCGAGGCACCAGCCCATCGTGAGCGGCTCCTCCTGCCAGGTGAGCGGCATCTCGTCCACGCGGCCGTGGCACTCGGCGCACCCGACACCTTTCCCGACGTGCGCCGAGTGGTCGAAGTAGACGTACCCGGGCAGGTTGTGAACCCGCTGCCAGCGCAGCGGCGCGCCGGCCCTCCAGCTCCTCCGGACCGGTTCCAAAAGGGGCGCGCCGACCCACAACTGCTCGTGACAGTTCATGCACGTTTCGGTCGCAGGCATACCCGCAAAGGGCGAGCGCTCTGCCGACGGGTGGCAGTAGCGGCAGTCGATGCCGAGCTGGCCGACGTGGTGCGCGTGGCTGAAGGGCACCGGCTGCCGCCGCGCCGCGTGCGCCCCGGTCACATAATCCGATCGGTAGAACGCCCCCAACCCGACCGCGACCGCGGGCACCAGCAGCGCCGCCCCGACGAGGCCGGCGCGGGCCGCGGTGTCGAACCATTCTGGGAAGATCTGTCTCACCGTCGGCTTCCGTGTTACAGGCCGAAGAGGCGGCCCCAATAGTTCCACGCCAGGAGCACCCCGGCCCCGGTCCCGGCCGCGCTCAAGGTTGCGCCGACCGCCGGGCGCCCGCTCGCCCCCGCCCCGCGCCACGCGAGAAGGCCGCACCCGGTGCCGACCGCGCCGGTCAGCGGGTCGAACGGGAACCACCAGCACGTCAGCAGGCTCACCAGCCCGAGCGCCGTACTCGCGGTGGCGAGCTGTTCGGACGGGGGCGTGTCCACTTCTGAAGCCAAGGCTCGGCCCTCGGGGCATTGGTGCGGTTGATCCTGCACATCCCGGACCGCTATCCGCACCGCCGCTGAACGTCGCACAACTGGCCGCACTGGACCCGTCGCCGCACAGCCTCGGGAAACGGGGGAGCCCCGATCGGAAGCGGCGCGCGTGGTACCCCGACCGCGCCGCGCACCCCGGGCGCTCCGAAGGCACTTGCCGAGGTCGGACGTGCCCGAACAAATAGAAAGCTGTTTTGTTGCCTTCGTGTGCGAAGTGACGTCTCCGGTTCACCGCGGCGGACGCTGATGGCTCGTCCGGTCGGGTACGATTTCGTCAGTTACTGCACCTGCAGGGGCAGCGAGAGCGCTTCCCGGCGGCGCGAGTTCGGCCGCAGGGCTCGTCGGGGCCAGGAGGCGGTGGAACCGCTCCAAAACACGCGCGAGCTATGGCCGGGGGCTTCACCAAATGGAGGCGCACACCCGCGTCCCCGCCACCGCAGCTGGTGACGACCCGGGGCCGCTTTCCAGAGTCGCGCACCGCACTTGCGCCGCGAGCCCGTCGTGGCCGGGTCGGCCGGTGCCGAGTGGCACACCATCAGGCCGTTCTTCAGCGCCGCACCGCCGCGCGGCCCTCAAGGTGATCCGCATTTTGTGGCCGAGCACGATAAGGAGGGCGGCTTCGCTTCCGGCGATACCCGCAACACCGACGGCGATCAGCACCGCCGGCGAACGCACTGTGCGGCTGTGGTTCGGGACGGGGCACGGGGGACCGATTTGCGGGGGGGCGCGGCCCCAATGGCTTCAAGGTGGGGGCGCCTGTCGGGAGTTGGACCCCAGTGCGCCTGTATCGCACCGACAGACCTGGGGCCGCTGTGGAAATGATGGGCCGGCGCCCGGGACAGCGGGGCCGCGCCGGGACCGGTATACCGGACCATTAACTCTCGGCCAACCACCCGCGCACCGAGGCCTGTCGGACAAGATCGACGCGGGAGCGCGCGCCGAGCTTTTCCATGCCCCGGGCCTTGTACGTCTCCACCGTCTTGATGCTGACCTTGAGGCGCGCCGCGATCTGCTTGTTCGAGTACCCGCGGGCGATCCCCTTCAGCACCTCCTCTTCGCGCTCGCTCAGCTCCTGGCCCCCGTGCTGCGCGAGCGGCGCCCCCGCGCTGCTCACGAGGTGCCCCGCGATCGCCGGGTCCAGGTACGTGTTGCCGGCCGCCGCGTGCCGGATCGCCCCGAGCAGCTCCACCGCGGCGGTGCGCTTCAGCACGTACCCGCTCGCCCCGGCCCCGATGACCTGTTGCAGGTACGCCCGGTCCTCGTGCGCGGTCAGCCCCACGACGCGGACCTCCGGCCCGCCCGCGCGGATCTGGCGCGTCGCCTCGGCACCGCCCATTCCCGGCATTGACACGTCCATTACAACGACGTTCGGGCGCAGCTCCAGCACCTCCCGCACGGCAGTGCTCCCGTCGGGGGCCTCGCCGACGATCTCCATATCGTCCTGTTCGCCCAGGAGCACCCGCAGCCCGTTGCGCACGACCGGGTGATCGTCGACAAGGTAAACGCGCAGCTTGTTCACGACTCGCCCCCTGAGGTCCCCACGGGTATCTGAACCGCGACCGTCGTCCCCTGACCGGGGGTCGTGTCGATGTCGATCGTGCCGCCGACCAGTTCCACCCGCTCGCGCATGCCCAGCAGCCCGAGCCGCCCGTTCGGGACCGCCTCGGGGTCGAACCCGGTGCCGTCGTCCTCGATCACGACCGACACGAACCCGGCCGGCCGCGCCACGACCACGCTCACCGCCCGCGCCGCGGCGTGCTTGGCGACGTTGGTCAGCGCTTCCTGGACGATCCGGTACACCGTCGTCTCGGCCTCAGGGGGCAGCCGCCCCGGCCCGAACCCGCTGGCGTGGAGGTCCGCCCGGGTTCCGGTGCGGGACGACCACTCGGCGACGAGCTGGCCGAGCGCGGCCTCCAGCCCGATGTCATCGAGCGACGTCGGCCGCAGCCGGAGCGCCAGCCCGTGAACCTCTTTGCCCAGGTCGTTCATGAGCCGCTGGGCCTCGGCCAGCCGGGCGGCGGTGGGACCCGAAAGGTCGCCCGATGTCTCCGCGGCTCGGACCGCCAGGGACAGGCCGGTCAGGAGCTGACCGACCGAGTCGTGCAAATCCCGGGCCACCCGCCGGCGCTCGTCTTCTTGTGCGGTCGCCAGGCGCCGGGCCATGTGCCGCCGCCGGTCCATCTCCATCGCCAGCGAATCCAAAACCGCGACCAGCTCGGCCGTTCGTGCCCGCACCCGCCCCTCCAACTCGTCGTTCGCCCGCCGCAGCGCGTCCTCCATCCGCTTCCGCTCGGTCAGGTCGCGGAGCACCTTCACAAACCCCCTGGTGCCGTCCGCCCCGAGCGGGGTGAGCACCCCGGAAGCGAAGAACCGCGCCCCGTCCTTCCGCGTGTGCCACCGTTCGTCCGCCGCGCGGCCCTCCCGGCGGGCCGTCTCGGCCTCCTGCTGCGGGACGCCGGCCGCCTGGTCCTCCGGCGTGAACACGATGTCCGCCGACCGCCCGACGATCTCACCCGCGGCGTACCCGAACACGACCGCGGCGCCCGGGCTCCAGCTCGTGACGGTCCGGCCCCGGTCGAGGGTGAAGATGGCGTGGTCGGTGGCGCTTTCGAGTGTCAGCCGGAGCCGCTCTTCGCTCGTCCGCACGGCGCCCTCGGCCTCCTTGAGGTCGGTCACGTCCACGCACGCGCCGGCCAGCCGGGACGATCCCGCGGTGCCGAACACGTCGCCCTGGTCCCGGAGCCACCGCACCGTCCCGTCCGGCCGAACCACCCGGAACCCGATGCTCAGCGGGCGCCCGCGCCGGACCGACTGATCGAACGCGGTCCGGACCCCCTCCCGGTCGTCCGGGTGGACGTGACCGAGGAACTCGTCGAACGTGCGGACGGTGCCTTCGGCCGGCAGCCCGAGCAGGGCGTTCAGGTTGGCGTCCCGGTGGTGCGCGTCGGTTGTCGCGTCCCAGGTCCAGGTGCCCATCCGGGCAGCGGCCAGGGCCAGCCGGAGCCGCTCTTCGGCCCGCCGCAGGCCGGCCTCGGCCGCGACCCGGTCGGAGATGTCGTAGCTGACCGCGAGGACGCCGGTGACCGCCCCGGCGGCGTCCCGCAGCGGCACCCCGTGCGTGATGAAGTGCCGCCCGTGGGCGGCGTGCTCGACGCGGAACGGGGCACCGCCCAGCGCCGCCCGGTAGTTCGGCTCGTACTCGCGGGCCAGGTCCGGGCCGACCCCCTCGGCGACCGTGCGCCCTTCCAGATCGGCCGGGACGAACCCGGCCGACCGGAACGCCTCGCCCTCGGCCAGAACGTACCGCAGGTCCGGGCCGACGACGAACACCGCGGCGTTCGGCAGGTTCGCGGCCACCGCCCGGAGTAGCTCCTCGTTCGCACGCAGCGCGTCCTCCGCCCGCGACTGTGCGATCCGCTGGGCGGCCTGGGCCGCGTACAGGTCGGCCAGCCGCAGCTCCCGCTCGGTGGGGGCGTGCGGCTCCCGGAAGTGGACCGTGAGCACGCCCTGGAGCTCCCCCCTGTGGGTGGTCAGCGGGGTGCTGATTGCCGCCCGGTAGCCGAGCGCGGCGGCGGTGGGGGCGTGCTCGGCGAACCGGGCGTCGGCCGGGATGTCGGTGGCGACCACCCGCTGACCGGTGCGGATGGCGGCGGCGCAGGTGGAGTGGGAGTCGCGGCCGATGACCGGGGCGGGCGCCGGGGCGGGGCCGGCGAACCCGCGGCACGCCGCGTACCGCAGTCCGTCGGCCGCCGGGTCGTACACCTGCACCGTGCCCTTGTCCGCCGCGTGCAGGGTGATGGCGGTGTCCAGTACGTCGCCCAGGGCGGTCGTCAGGTCGCGGACCGCCAGCAGCCGGTCGGACAGTGCGTGCAGCCGGGTCATGGCGTCGAGTTCGGCCGCCAGGGCGGTCTCGGCCCGTGCCCGCTCGACCGTCGCCCAGATCCGCTCGGCCGTCTCGACGAGCAGGCCGACCTCCCGAGCGGCCCACTCCCGCGGCCGGTCGGCCGTGACGCACAGCGCGCCGACCAGCCGCGCGTCCTTGATGAGCGGCGCCCCCATGCAAGCGACGATGCCGACGGCGACCGCGGCGGGCCGCTCGGCCGGGGGAACCAGTGGGGAGGTGCGGACGTCCGGGACGACGTGGCACTCCCCGCGGCGGAGGATCTCGACCGACCAGGCGAAATCGGCCACCCGGTGCTCGCCGGTGAGGGCCGGCGCCCCGCGGCGGACGAAGTCCCGCTCGACCCGCGCGACGCCGGCCGCCTCGTCCACCTCCACGAAGTAGGCCCGGTCTACATCCAACCGCTCGGCCAGGAGCCGGCAGGCCGCCCCCGTGAGCTCTGCCGGGTCGGCGAGGGGACGAATGGCATCGCTCAACCGGAGCAGGAACGCCTGCCGCTCTTCACTCTGCCGTAAGGCGTCCTCGGTCCCCCTTCGCTCGGTGACATCCCGGATGCCGAGCAGGATCAACTGCACGTGGTCCAGTCGCCGCGCATTCACCAGCATCACCCGCCGGCCGATGGTCTCGAACTCGTGGACCACCTCATAATCGTTGAACACGTTGCTGTCCGGCAGCACCTCCTCCAGGAGCGTCCGCAGGGCCGGGATGTCCCACTGCCCGTTGCCCAGGTGATACACCCACCGCCCGACCGTTTCAGCCGGGTTGACCCGGAAGTGGGTGTAAAACGCCGGGTTGACGCTCCTGACGGTCAGGTCCGGGTTCAGCACCAGCAGCGGCTCGTGGAGCGTCTCCACGATGCTCGCGGCGTACTCCTTCTCCCGCGCCAGCGCCGCTTCGGTTCGGTGCCGCTCGGTCACGTCCACGAACGCCACCACCACCCCGTCGATCCGGTTGTCCTGGGGCCGGTACGGGAGCACCCGCCGCAGGTAGTGCCGCCCGCTCTCGCTCTCCACCGGGCGCTCGATGGGGATCAGCTTGTCGAGCACCGCCCGGGCGTCGGTCAGCAGGTTCGGGTCGGCGAACTTGAGCCGCAGGTCCACGAACGGGCGGCCCACGTCCGACGGGATCAGGTCGAGCAGGTCTTTGACCGCCGGGGTGAACCGGCGGATCCGGAACTTCGGGTCCAGGAACAGGACCGCGATGTCGGTGCTCGTCAGCAGGCTCCCCAGGTCGTTGGCCGTGGCCTCCAGCTCGCCCATCTTGGCCTGAAGCTGGGCGTTCACCGCCACCAGCTCTTCGTTGAGCGACTGCATCTCCTCCTTCGAGGTCTCCAGCTCCTCGTTGGTGCTTTGCAGCTCCTCGTTGAGGCTGGTGGCCTCCTCGTGGCTCGCCTTCAGCTCCTCGTTGCTGGTCTGCATCTCCGCCAGCGCGCCTTGCAACTCGTTCCGCACCCGCTCGAGTTCGCCGGCGAGCCGCTCGGTGGCCCCCGGGTCGCCCTCGCGGGGCAGCTGGGGCGGCGGTTCCGGATAGTCGCGAAAGGTCACGAGGTAGAGCGGAGGCGCGCCCCGGGGGCCGAGCGGCGCGGCCCCCACTTCGACCCGGCGGCGGCCCCCGGGCGTGTCGATCAGCCCGTCCCGGATGGTCACCGGCGCCTGATCGTCGGCCGCCCGGTGCAGGGCCACCCGCACCGCTCCGCGCACCTGCTCGTTGGCCAGGGCCATGAGGTCAAGGGTCGGGGCGCCGGCCGGCAGGGTCAGGAACCGGCTCGTGTCCCCGTGGACGTGGACCACGTGCCCGGCCGCGTCCACCGCGACCGCGGCCGGGGTGTACCGGTCGAGCAGCGCCCGGCTGACGAGTTGGGCCGCTCCCGGTGTGGTCAGGCGCGGCCCCACCGGGTCCAGGACGGGGCGGGACTCCCGGACCGCGGCCGTCAGGACCGGCAGGTCGAGGGTGCCGGACCGGGTCGGCCCGACCCGGCGGAACAGCCGGTACTTGCGGTCGATCGGCTCGAAGTCCCCCTCGGCCGGGGCCGCCGACTCGGCCGTGCCCAGCACCAGGGTGCCGCCCTCCCGCAGGCCGAAGTGCAGCAGCGCCAGCACCCGCCGCTGGGTCTCCGGTTCCAGGTAGATGAGCAGGTTCCGGCAACTGGCGACATCGAGGCGGCTGAACGGCGGGTCCTGGAGCACGTTCTGCGGGGCGAACACGACCAGCTCCCGCAGCTCCTTTTTGACCCGGTAGAAGCTGTCGTCCTTGTCGAAGAACCGGGCCAGCCGCTCGGGCGCCACCTCGCTCTCGATGCCGTTGGGGAACACCCCGACGCGGGCCGCCCCGAGCGCCCGCTCGGCCAGGTCGGTGGCGAAGATCTTCACGTCGAACCGCTTGCCGGCGGCCTCGGCCGCTTCGAGCAGCAGGATGGCCAGGGTGTACGCCTCCTCGCCGGTGGCGCACGCGGCCACCCAGCACCGCACCTCGGCCCCGTCCGGGCGGGCCGCGGCCAGCGGGCCGAGCACCTTCTCCTGGAGCACGTCCCACGCCTCCGGGTCGCGGAAGAACCCGGTCACGTGGATCAAGAGGTCGTCGGCCAGCGCGGTCACCTCGGCCGGGGTCTGCCTCAGCGCCCGTACGTAGTCGTACATCGACGCGAACTGGCCCAGCCCCATGCGCCGCCGCACCCGGCGCAGTAGGGTCGGCTTGCGGTAGCCGGCGAAGTCGTGACGGGTGCGGGTGCGGAGCACCGCCAGCACGTCCCCCAGCGCCGAATCGTCGCGCGGGGCCGCGCCGCCCCCGGGGTCGGCCACGTAGGGCTGGCGCGCGTACCGGACCAGCGCCTCGGGCACCTCGGCGGGGCGCAGGATGAAGTCCGACAGGTGGGCGTCGATCAGGCTCCGCGGCATGGCCGGGAACTTGGCCGACTCGGGCTCCTGGGCGATCACCAGCCCGCCCACCGCCTTGACCGCTTGCGCACCGGCGGTCCCGTTGGACCCCATGCCGGAGAACACCACCGCGACGGCCCGCTGCTGCTGCTCCTCGGCGAGCGAGCGGAAGAAGTCGTCGACCGGGCGCCCGTGCCCGCGGGCGGTCAGCACCGGGCCGAGGTGCAGCCGCCCGTCCCGGATCGTGAGCGTGTGCCCGGGGCGGATCACGTAGACACGGTCCGGCTCGACCACTTGCCCGTCCTCGACCGTCACCACCGGGAGCGGCGTGTGCTTCCCCAGGATCTCGGCGAGCAGGCTCTCGCGGTCCGGGGCCAGGTGCTGCACGAGCACGTATGCCATGCCCGCGTCGGCCGGGCACGCGCGGAGGAACTCGGTGTACGCTTCCAGGCCGTCGGCGCTGGCCCCGATGCCGACGACCGCGAACGGGAGCCGCGGCTGGCGCGCGTCGTCCGGCGCCGTGGTCAGCCGGTCGATCCCGCTCGCCCCCTCGGCCCCGTCCCGATCTCCCGCTTCGTTCGCCATCGATTTGACCTGCCTTGAAGCCGAATGACGCAAGGGGCAGTATTCGGCCCGTCGTCCCGACTGCTGCGTTCACGATCCGCGGTGAATCGTAACGATTTTCTATGCCAACGGTTAACGGCAAATGGGCGGCTATTTCGATCTCGCTTCTTCCTGACTGATGCCCGGTTGAGCCCCCGGAAATGGGAGTGATGGTAGGGGACCCAGGGGTCTTCGGCGCCCTTCGCGCGAAACGCTGGAAATCACAGGGGTTGGTTGATGGCGGAGCCGTCTCGGAAGCGCCCCCCGGCGCTTTTTGGGCACCATCGGCTGTGTCGGGTGGTCGTACTCATCTCGCGCCAAAATGGAGAGGCGCCGAGGTCCGGTGAATTTGGAGAATGCCCGCACCGATTTTAAATTGTCCCGACATCGTTCGCCGCAACTCCTGTCAAGTTCAAGAGGCAATTGCGCATACCTTTGGCCAGGCGGAGCGCCCCGCGGGCGTGAGACGATTAGGTGCGAAAATAGGTTAAATGGTATTTTGCAAATAAATGCACTCGTCAATCGTTTTGGCGTGGTGCTGGTTGTCGAACAGGAGCCCGCGCTGCGGGAGATGCTCGCGTACCTTGTCGCGCGGCTCGGGTTCGAACCGCTGCCGGCGCCCGGGTGGGGCGGTGCGGTGTGTGGTTGCCGGGGCCGCTCGCCCGAGATCGTGGGGCGGTGCTGGAAACGGGTGCGGGCGTGCACCGGGTGGGCATGTTGCTGGCGCTGCGCGACCTCGTACCCGCGCTGCCGTGCATGTTCACGTTCAGCTCCCAAGAGCCACGAGCGTTGTCCGAGTTGCCCGCCGCGGCGCGCACGCGCGTGCTCGCCAAGCCGTTCTCCTTAACCGGCTTCTCCGAAGCGGTCCGTGAGCTGTTTGTTCTGAAACGATGACACGGTTCACGCGCCCCGGTTGCGCCTTCCATGACCTCGACGCTGCCGCGAGCCCGCCTGTGATGGACCCACATGTGGTTGCTGCTGTCTTTCGGTACGCGGCCCGGTACGGGGGCGAGGCCGACTTCTACGGACCCAGGGGCGAGGCACCGGTCGCCGCGTTCAGCATCGTGATCCGCTTGGCCCGCGGCTCGGACCGGCTCCCGGAAGCCGTGACGGCCCTGGCGGCGGAACTGGGGCGGGTGCCCACCGCGGGCGACGTTCTCGAAGTGCTGAACGCGGTCGTGCCGGTGCCGCCGGAGGTCGCGAGCCTGATCCGCACGACCCTGAGTGAGTGAACCGGTGGGCCCCGGGATGTCGCCTTCATCGGCGCCGTTACCGGCGGCGGTGGCGACCGGGGCCACCCCGCCCGAAGGTTCTTCGGCGAGAGGGACACTCAGGGAAGCCGGGCACATCATTTCAGACCGAAGCGAGTCGCTACGGCCGGCGGGCGCGGCGGATTCGTGCCCCGAGACGTTGAACGATCGGTCCGCTGTTGCGGCTGCGCTGCCCGGTGTCGGAATGATCCCGACGCGGAACGGCACGAGCGGGCGCCGCGATTGCAGTAGCTCCATCGGTGCCGGAGCCCCGGCACTCGATCCCTTACTCTGGAGGACACATGTCGACACAAGAGATTCGCACGCGAGACGCGGTCCCGGTGTTCAGCCGAATCAGCTGGGGGGCGTTGCTGGCCGGGCTGTTCGTCACCCTTGCAGTATTCGTGCTGCTGAGCGCGCTCGGTGTGGCGATCGGGCTGTCTTCGGCCGACGCTTCCGGGCGCGAGGCGGTGACGATCGGGGGCGGCGTGTGGGCGGTGGCGACCGCGCTGGCCGCGTTCTTCTGCGGCGGGTGCGTGGTGAGCCGGTTCACCGCCGGGGAGTCGAAGACCGAAGCCGTTGTGTACGGGACGGTGCTGTGGGGCGCAGCGTTCGCCCTCATCCTGTGGGCCACGGGGTCGGTCCTGCGCACCGGCAGCACGCTCGCGGTCGGGTCCGCTCAGGTCGCCGTTACCGGCCCACAGGGGCCGCCGAGCTGGGAGCAGGCGGCGCGCCGGGCCGGTGCTACCGACGCGCAGATCAACCAAATGCGCGCCGACCTCCCCACCGCTGAGCGTGTGCAGGACATCTCGGCGCAGGCGGCGTGGTGGTCGTTCGCGGGCGTTCTGCTGTCGCTGCTCGCGGCGATCGGCGGGTCGGTGCTGGGCGCCGGACCGAACCCGGCCTTCGGCGGGGTTCTGTTCCGCCGCACGGACCCGGTTCCGGGGGTCTGATACCGACTTCGGGAGTTTTGAGTTCGGTCCCGGCGCCGCCGTGTTGTTGTTGAGGTCGCCAATGTGTCGGATCATACGGGCCGTACCTACTTGAGGCGGTTGGGTCCGGTATGAACCGCACGGGTGTCTGACCGGGGCGCCGGCCACACCTTTCACTTCGGAGTGCGTTATGAAAACTACGAACACTGACGCCGGAACGGCAACGGTCACTGCGTTCGGCGTGTTCCCCGATTACCCCGCAGCGAGTCGGGCCGTGAGCGCGCTGCGCCGGGCCGGTTTCGGGGACGAGCAGATCGGCTTGCTCGGGCCGGCGGAAGTGGCCACAAGAGAGAAGCACTCGGGCCTGGCCAACGACCCAACCAACACGCGGTGGGAGGAGGGCACCGGGATCGGCGCGGCGACCGGCGGCCTGGCCGGACTCGGGTTCGGCGCGGCGGTAGCGGCCGGACTGATCTCACCGATCGGCCCGGTGTTGGCCGGTGGCACCCTCGTCGCGCTACTGGCCAGCGCCGGGGTCGGGGCCACCGTCGGAACGATCATGGGCGGGCTCGCGGGGCTCGGGGTGCCGGAGGACGAGGCCCAGTTCTACGCCAGCGCGATCGAGGCCGGGCGGGTGCTCGTCACCGTCCGGGCCGCCGATCCCGATGCGGCGGGGCGGATCTTGCAGAGCGAAGGGGCCAAATGCCGTCCGGAGAACACGGCCGCGATCCCGGGGAACGCTTTGTCCGCGACGCCCTACTGAAGCGGGGTACGAGCGGCACGGGCTCGGCCCCAGTACCAAACGGGTGCGCCGGCGGTGGGTCCGAG
>DASWYH010000706.1:0-8873 GCA_036405095.1 Gemmata sp.
CCCAGCCGATGAGATCGGGAGCGAAACGCCGGGCATTCGGTGTTAAGCGGTTGCGTTCTTGACCGCAACCTTCTTCATCCCGGCGGCGCGGTCGCGGGCCTTCTCTTTGTTCGCTCGCTCAACCGCGTTCCCGCTGGGCAAGCCAGAAGCCTCGGCCTCCGCCGCCGCGGCCAGTTCGAGGGTGAGGGCCGCCGCCGGGCGGGCGTTCGCGGTCAGTACGGTGACCACATTCGACTGCACTTGCACGAACCCGGCTTCGACGAAGAACCGCTTCGTCGTGGAACCGGTGATGAGGCGCAACTCGCCCGCCCCGAGCCGCCCGATGAGCGGCGACCGGCTGGGTTGAACGCCCAGTTCGCCGTCGATCATCGGCAGGATGACCATTTCCGCGGTGTCGTCCAGCACGGCCTTTTCGGGCGTGACGACGGCCACCTTCAGGAGCTTCGAAGTCGGTTCAGCCATGATTGCTCTCGGCGAACCCGCCCTCATGGGCGGGGGGGGATTGGACGCTTCGCTGCGGAAAAAGGACGCGCGCCCCACCCGCAAAGGGCGGGGCGCCGCAATCACTTCGCGGGCGCCACTTCGTCGATCTTGCCCACGTAGAGGAACGCGCCTTCGGGCACGTGGTCCCACTTGCCGTCGCACAGTTCCTCGAAGCTGCGGATCGTGTCTTCGAGGGTGGTGAAGTTTCCGGACTTACCGGTGAACGGTTCGGCGACGTAGAACGGCTGCGAGAGGAACCGCTCGATGCGGCGCGCCCGCTCCACCACCTTCTTGTCGTCTTCGCTCAGTTCCTCGACGCCGAGGATGGCGATGATGTCTTGCAGCTCGCGGTACCGTTGCAGGATCCGCTTCACCCGGTCCGCGACCGCGAAGTGCCGCTCGCCGACGAACTGCGGGTCGAGCAGCCGGCTGTTGGACGCCAGCGGGTCGATGGCCGGGTAGATGCCCTTTTCCGAGATCGACCGTTCCAGGTAGATGAACGCGTCGAGGTGCTGGAACGTGTTGGCGGGAGCCGGGTCGGTGGGGTCGTCGGCCGGCACGTACACGGCCTGCACCGAGGTGATGGCCCCGTTCTTCGTCGTGGTGATGCGCTCCTGAAGCTCACCCATCTCGGTGGCGAGCGTCGGCTGGTAACCCACGGCGCTCGGCATACGGCCCAGGAGCGCGGACACTTCCGAGCCCGCCTGCGAGAAGCGGAAGATGTTGTCGACGAAGAGCAGCGTTTCGGTCCCGGTCACGTCGCGGAACCATTCCGCCATCGTGAGCGCCGACAGCGCCACCCGCAGACGCGCGCCGGGCGGCTCGTTCATCTGGCCGAACACCATTGCACAGCTCTCGAGAACGCTCTTGGCGTCCGCGCTGGCGTCGGTCTTCGTTTCCTGCATTTCGAGCCAGAGGTCGTTCCCTTCGCGGGTCCGCTCGCCCACCCCGGCGAACACCGAGTAGCCCTTATACACCTTCGCGATGCGGTTAATCAGTTCGGTGAGGATGACCGTCTTGCCGAGACCGGCCCCGCCGAACAGACCGGCCTTCCCACCACGCGCGAGCGGGGTGAGCAGGTCGATCACCTTGATGCCCGTGACGAGCACTTCGGACTTCGGCGACAGTTCGTCGAACTTCGGCGGCTCGCGGTGGATGGCCCGCTTCTCGGTGGTGTTGACCGCACCGCCGCCGTCGATCGGGTTGCCCAGCAGGTTGAACACGCGGCCCAGCGTGCCCAGCCCGACCGGCACCGACACCGGTTCCCCGGTGTCCTCGACGTCCATCCCGCGGACCAAGCCGTCGGTGCTGCCCAGCGCGACGCAGCGGACGCGGCTGCCGCCGAGGTGCTGCTGCACCTCGCCGGTGAGGCTGATTTCGGTGCCACCGGCGGTCTTCGTGCTGATCTTCAGCGCGTTGTAGATCGCGGGCAGGTGGCCCTCCTCGAACTCCACGTCGAACGTGGAGCCGATGATCTGCACGATCTTCCCGATCTTCGTATTCGTCGCGGTGGTGACCATGTTCTCTCTCTTCGGGAGGGCGAGTGTGTGCCCGCTACGCTCGTGGAACCAAAAAGCTCAGGTGGTGCGCACAGTGGAGCAACTGCACCTTGTGTCCGGTCTCGCGGTCGAGGACGCCCAACAACGGCGACGGGCGGTACGGCCCCGGAAACGCTTTGAACCGCTCGACCGCATCCTTCAACTTCGCGACCGCTGTATTCGGGTCGCCGCCGGGTGCCGCGACCGACTGCGTAACGGTCGGCTGGCCGGCGGGCATCTCGCCCTTTTCCAGCGCCTTTCGCAGGGCAGGGCCGGCGACCGTGTTCCGCACGAGCCAGAACACCGGGCGCATCAGCAGCGGCATTCGCGGGAACCCTTCGACCGGGTACCGCATCCACTCGGCGAGGTGGAAGCACACCTGCGCCAGGTCCCAGTTCCCGGCCCTCTCGTACCCTTCCGCGAGCAGGCCCTCGGCGTCCGCAACGACCTCATCGAGTGTCGCGAACGTCAACTTCCGGCGCTCGGGCTTGCTCGCGGTGCTCACGGTCCGCGCCTCACATAAACGGGCGGTTCAGCGGCTTCTCGAACGCCTTGCCATAAACCTCTGGGGCCAGCCGTTTTTTGCACTCCTCAGCGAACTTGTCCAGCCCCGCGAGGTAGTGGCTCAGCCGGATCTTTGTATTCTGGCCGTGGACCAGGAACTTACCGCTCGTCGCCTTGTTCTCGACTCGCTCGATCTCGTCCCACCGCAGCACACCCGCGGGACCGAGCCACCCGAACGTCGAGATGTCCGCTTCCGTCAGCACGATCTTTCGGCCGAACCCCTCGAGCAGGAGGTAGACAGCCAACACCGCGAATGCCAACGAGATGCCGCCAAAGATCAGGTTGGCGTTCGCGCCACGGCCACCGGTATCGGAGCAGAAGATCGCTTCCGCCAGAACCGCGAGGGGGAGTAAAGGGCTGAGCAGTGCGAACCCACGGATGAGCGCGCCATACCGCAGGACCACCCTCCCGGCGCTGACCGTCACCCCCCCCGTCACTGAACTTTCCGAGCAGGAAAATTGGCCCGTACACCAGGGCCATGACCAACCCGGCGCCTAACCCTTTGAGCAGCAGATTTTCGAAGTCCATCGGGCGCTGTCTCCGGGATCATTTCAGCGCCTCGGAACCCGCGATCAGTTCCGAAATCTCCTTCGTAATGTTCGCCTGGCGGGTGCGGTTGTAGACCCGCGTGATGTCTTTGATCAGGTCGCCGGCGTTCTCGGTGGCGGCCTTCATCGCGACCCGGCGGGCGATCTGCTCGCTCACGGCGGCGTCGAGGAACATCTTGAACAGCCGCACCTTCATCGCTGCGGGAACCAGTTCTTCGAGGATCTCGGCGGCGTTCGGGAGGAACTCGTAATCGACCTTCGCATCGGCCCCGGCGGCCTCGACCGCGGCCGGGGCGCCCTTTCGCGTCTCGACACCGACCGACGACAGCGGCAGCAGCGTCTCGACGACGGCCGTCTGCTTGGAGGCGCTGATGAATTTCGTGTAGACGACCTTCACCTCGTCGATCTGGCCGGTGGTGAACAGGTCGATGTACCGGCTGGCGACCGCGTCCACTTCGGCGAAGCTCGGTTTGTCCTCGAAGTGGGTGTACTCGCGGCTCCGCGGCACACCCTGGAACTTGAAGAACGCGATCCCGCGCTTGCCCGACGTTTCGAGATCGAACGGCATGTTGGCGGCGGTCAACTGGCGCGTCAGCGGCAGCGCCTCGCGGAGCACGCTGCCGTTGTACCCGCCGCACAGCCCGCGGTTCGCGGTGATGACGAGCACCAGCGTCTTCTTGACCGGGCGGGTGGCGAGCAGCGGGTGGCTCACCTCGCCCGCGTTCTTGCTCAGGTCCGCCGCCAGTTCGGCGATCTTGCGCGTGTACGCGTCCGCCTCGGTGGCGCGGTCGAGCGCCTTCTTGAAGCGGGCGGTCGCGATCAGTTCCATCGTCTTCGTGATCTTGCGGATGTTCCGCACGGCCTTGCGGCGCTTCACGAGTACACGAAGGTTTGCCATCGGCGTCGGTTTTCGTGTTGGGAGTTAGTGTTTCGCCGCGCCCGGTGGCGGTCCCGGAACGTGGTACGCAGTTATCACGAAGATCAGGTCGTCGTCACCGATGCCGTTGTAGCGCCAGATGATCTTGATCCAGCGCCCGTTCGGCACCCGCCCGTGGCTCTCGACCCCGGGCTCGGGTTCGTCCCATGTGTCCCAGTCGGTCCGCCGTTCCCACGCGAACTCCACCTCGTCCCGCGAGAGGTGGTGCATGGCCAGTTTCGCTTCGTTCCATTCCACCCAGCAAAACTGCGCCATGCCTCCGTTTCTTGTCTCGGGTTAACGTTCGAACTCGCCGCCGGTCAGTTGGCCGAGCTTTTCCATGAGCCGCGAGACCGCGGCGTCCGCCATCGCCTCGCGCCCGGACGCCACGGCGTCCGATTCGTTATTCAACGACCGGCTCCGGCGCACGGGCAAATTCGCCGGCGGTCGGACCGCGAAGGCGAACTGACCGAGGCGCTCGGACGTGCGCAGGTCGATGATGAACCCCTCGATCTCCAGTGAACCGCCCTTGAAGCCGTTTCCGACCTCAACAATCGGCTCGTAAACCCGCGGCCGCACCACCACCAAATACACCTGTTCCAACCCGAGCTTGAGTCGCTTCTCGACTTCGGGCCGGGCCGGGTGCCCCCAACTCCATTTGAAGATGTCGATCCCGGGCTTCGTGTACCACTTCAGGCTGTCCCCGAGGCCGCTCTCCAACTGCATCGTGAAGAAGGTCGGCGCCTGGCGCCAGTCGGCGAACGTCTGATCGAACTCGTTCGTGCGGAGGGTGATCTCACAGTTCCCATCGCCCCGCTGGCGGGAGTACCGCGGCACGGGGTTCAGCCCCGGCCGGCACTCGTCACGGTCCACGCTCCCGAGCGGCGGGAGCCGGTTCGTGACCGCGTTCCACTGATCCGCCTTCTTGCGGTACGGCTCCTGGTACTCCGCCAGTTGCCAGTACAGCGAGCCGGGGCCGCAGGTGAACCACCAGAAGACGCCGAACGCCACGAGTCCCACGAGCGCGAAGGCCAGCGAGCCCCACTTGAGCAAGCGCCGGAGCCGGCGCGGGGCGGGTTTCGGGTCCGGGCGGTCGCGGCTCATGGGTGCGGGCTCACGCCTTGAACTGCGGCTGGAACTCGGCGATGGCCGTGTTCAGCGCCTTGGTCACCTCGTCGCTCATCTTCTTTTCTTTGGCGAGCAGGGCGCGCGTTTCGGGCTTCTGCTCCTTCATGAACTTCAGGAACTGGTCCTCCCAGTCCTTCACCTTCTTGCGGTCCACCTTGTCCAGCGCGCCCGTGTTGGCCGCGTAGATGACCATGATCTGGTCGATCACGTTCATCGGCTTGTACTGGCCCTGCTTGAGCACCTCGACCATGCGGTAGCCGCGGTCGAGCCGCGCCTGCGTGTCCTTGTCGAGGTCGGTGCCGAGCTGCGCGAACGCTTCCAGTTCGCGGAACTGGGCGAGCGCGAGCTTCAGACCGCCCGCGACCGTCTTATGCTTCATCGCGCCGATCTGCGCGTTCCCACCGACGCGCGACACCGAGATGCCGACGTCCACCGCGGGCAGCACGCCCGCGTTCTTCAGGTCCGGTTGCAGGTAGATCTGCCCGTCGGTGATCGAGATCACGTTCGTGGGGATGTACGCGGACACCTCGCCTTCGAGCGTCTCGATAATCGGGAGCGCGGTCAGCGACCCGCCGCTCCCGGCGACCTTGGCGATCTTCGCGCCCTCGAAGCTTTTGAGGTCGTGCTTCGCTTGCTCCAACCCGCCCCGGTCGCCCGGCCCGACGTAGACCATTCCGGTGTCGCCGGGGCCGCGGCGCTGGGTCGGCGCGCCGGCCTTGTTGATGCCCCAGTGGGCCGCGGCCTGGGCGCCGTCGGTGCCGCCGTCCAGGATGACGTACTTTTCGGCCAGCTTCGCCGACCGTTCGAGCAGGCGGGAGTGGCAGTAGAACACGTCGCCGGGGTACGCTTCACGGCCCGGGGGCCGGCGCACGAGCAACGAGAGCTGGCGGTACGCGGCGGCCTGCTTCGACAGGTCGTCGTACACGCAGAGGGTGTCGCGGCCCTGTTCGTACATGAAGAACTCGGCCATCGCCGTGCCGGCGTAGGGCGCGAGGTACTGGAGCGGGGCCGCGTCGGCCGCGCTGGCGACCACGACGATGGTGTAGTCCATCGCGCCGGTCTTGCGCAGGATCTCGACCACGCTCGCGACCTTCGATTCCATCTGCCCGCACGCGACGTACACGCAGACGACGTTCTCTTCCTTCTGGTTGATGATCGTGTCGATCGCGATCGCGGTCTTGCCGGTCTTGCGGTCGCCGATGATGAGTTCGCGCTGCCCGCGGCCGACGGGGGTCATGGCGTCGATGGCCTTGATCCCGGTCTGGAGCGGCTGCTTCACCGGCTGCCGGTCCACGATCCCGGGGGCCGGGGATTCGACCAAGCGCCGCTTGGTCGTCTGGATCGGCCCTTTGCCGTCGAGCGGGTTGCCGAGCGGGTCCACGACGCGCCCGATCATGCCCTCGCCGACGGGGACCGAGAGCAACTCGCCGGTGGTGCGGACCTCCATCCCCTCGGTCACCTTCAGCGCGTCGCCGAGGATGATGACCGCGACGGAGCTCTCTTCGAGGTTGAACGCGAGGCCCTTCACCCCCGCCTGCGGGAAGTCCACGAGCTCGCCGGCCATGACCTCGGAGAGGCCGAAACAGCGGGCGATACCGTCACCGACTTCCAGCACCTGCCCGACGGCCCGGGTCTCCACCTTCTTGTCGAAGGTGTCGATGGACTTGCGGAGGACGCTGATGATCTCGCTGGCCTGGATCTTAGTTGCCATTGCTGCCGCCCTTGTCGAGCAAGAGAGTACGGAGTGCCTGGAGCCGGGTGCGGACCGACGTGTCGACCACCGAGTCGCCGACCTGAACCACCAGCCCGCCGAGCAGGTCCGGGTCCACCCGCACGTCGAGCACGGGGTCTTGTTTCAGTAACGCCTTCAGGTTGGCGGTGAGTGCCTCCCGCTGGTCGTCGGTAATGGCGACCGCGGCGGTGACCTTCACCGGCACCCGGCCGGCCGCTTCCGCGATGAGCGAGCGGTACGCCGCAGCGATGTTGCGGAGCAGCCCGAGCCGGTTGTTCTGTTGCAGCACGATGAGCAACCCGTGCAGCGACCGCGACGCGTTGCCCGCCAGCGCGGCCTCAAGGGCCGCGGCGCGGGCCTTCTTGCCCACCACCGGGCTGACCAGCGCCGCCGCAACGGTCGGGTCGGCGCTGACCGCGTCCACGAACGCCGTCAGCTCGTCGGCGAGTTCGGCCGCCGCGGCCGGGGACACCTCACGGGCCGCCGCGATCAGCGCCTGGGCGTACACCCGGGCGAGCCGCGACTTGGTCGTTCCGGCGTCGAGAACGGTTTTGTGCTTGGTTTCAACGTTCGCCATAACGGCAACCCACCCTCAGCCCCTCCCGAAAAGAGGGGGAAACAGCAAGCGAATCGTTGCCGCTCGCGGGCTCCCCCACCTTATGAGGGGGGAGCCGGGAACACGTTCTTCGTCTTACGCCTTGCTGGCGCTCATCTCCGCGATGGACTCGCTCACCAGAGCACTTTGCGCGTCCACGGTCACCTGCTGCCGGACCGCCTTCGTCGCCATCAGGGTCGCCAGATCGACGGCCTGGGCGTACACGTCCTTGAGGGCCGCGTCGCGCTCGATGGCGAGGTCGCGGCGGGCGCGCTCGCGCTCGGCCTCGGCTTCCTTGCGCCCCTCCTCGACGATCGCCTTTTTCAGCACCTCGGCGTCGCGCCGGGCCTCGTCGACGATCTCTTTCGCCTTTTGGGCCGCCGCGGCCAACTCGGCGTCCAGCTTGGTGCGAAGCGCCGCGGCCTCACCTTTGGCCCGCTTCGCGTCCTCGATCGCCTGGAACTGAGCCATTTCGCGGGCCTGCAAGCCCTTGAGGATCGGCCCCCAGGCGAACGTGTAAAGGATCGCCAGCAGCGCCCCGAACACGATCACCGTGACGATCGAGTTCACGAGGTTCGGCGACAGAACGTTGGCCGAACCGCCGCCCTCGGACGCCGCAAGCGCGAGGGTCGGCAACAGCAGGACGGCCGCGGTCGCGCCAGCCGCCCGGAGGAACGTGGTCACCATGTGTTGCCACCTCTCGGAACAGTGTCGGAGCCGGGCACTTAGGAGATCTTGCCGACGAGGCCGAAGCAGATCACGAGCAGCGCGATGATGGCGGCACCTTCGACGAGCGCGGCCAGCACGATCATGTTGACCTGGATCGCGCCCTTCTGCTCCGGTTGGCGGGCGATGGCCGAAAGGGCCGACCACCCGATCAGGCCGATGCCGATGCCCGCGCCCAGGATGGCGAGGCCAGCCCCGATGCCCGCACCGATCCCGGCGCCGAGGCTGTTGTTGGCAGCAGCCGCGGGGGCGGTCGGGGCGGGGGCCGCGTCGGCCGCAAGGGCCGGGACGGCGGCGAAGGCGGCCAGGGCGAACAGAGCCAGCACGAACCGGTAAGCGAACTTCATCTGACGGTCCCTTTCAAACGGGGTAGAAAGCGTGTCCCGACGTGCGGCCGGGCGACTACGGGTTTAGTGTTCCGGGTTCAGTTGCATGCCCAGGAAGATCGACGACAGCAGCACGAACACGAACGCCTGGAGGAACGCGACGAACAGCTCCAGCACGCTCAGCGCGGTCGCCATCAGCACCGCGGCAACAGTGCCGCCGGGCGACACCCCGCCCTGGATCGGGTCAGCCACCGCGAACAGCAGGATCGCGCCGAGGGCGACGTGGCCGGCGAAGATGTTCGCAAACAACCGGATCG
>DASWYH010000707.1:0-2646 GCA_036405095.1 Gemmata sp.
GATGCTGTGGTCGAGGAGTTGCAGTTCGTGGTTGTCCATCTCGACGCGGACCGTGACGTACCGCGAATCGGTCGCGTCGATGTTCACGATGCGCCCGGTGTTGGTCTTGCGGGCCTCGGTGGGCGGCTTCCACAGGTGGACCCCGCCGTTGCTGGTGCCGACCACGAGGAACCGTTCGCCGCGGACCGGGCTGAACGCCGCAACGGTCACCGGGGCGCGCCCCGGGGTGATGAGGCGCCCGACCTCGGCCCCGCGCCCGGTGCGGGGCGCCTGCCACACCTGAACCGTGCCCTTGAGGTCGCCGTCCCCGCCGCCCGTCGCCACCACGTAGGGGCGGTTCGGGTCCGCTTTGACGCCGTCCGCATTGGGCTCGAACACCGCGAGCGTCGAGAACGCGCCCGCCGAGCCCACGTTCTGGATCTGGCCGACCGTTTGCCCGTTCGACGGGTCCACGAGGTCGATGCGGCCCTTGTCCTGGTCGAACAGCACCCGGGCGCCGTCGCTGCTCACCCCCAGCACGTCGAGCGCCCCGGACCGGTGATCGATGGTCCGCACCACGGCCGCGCCCTTGTCGCCGATCTTCCACACCTTCAGCGTGTTGTCCTTCGCCGCGGTGATCAGGGTGCATTGCGGGGTGAAGTTGATCGCCGTGACCGAATCCCGGTGCTCCAGCGGCAGGGCGTACATTTTCTTCGCGGTCGCCAGATCCCACACGAACACGTCGCGGCCGGCGGCGGTGGCGAAGTACTTGCCGTCCGGGCTGACCACGACCGCCTGCACCGCGGACGCGTGCGCGTCCTCGGCAACCGTCTTCGGGTTGGTCGGCAGTTGCTTACGGTTGGTGATGTCCCAGACGCGGATCTTGCCGTCGTCGCCCCCGGTCACGGCCAGCACGTTCTTGGCGGTCGCCGGGGTGACCGCGACGCTCCGCACCCCGACCGGGTGGGGCAAGGTGTGAGGTTCCACAGCGGCCGCGTTCGCGTTCTTGCTCGCCAGCGGCGGATCCCAGACCAGCGCCGCGCCGTCGGCCCCGACCGAGACGACCAGGGGGCCGTCCGGGTGCGCGGTGACCGCGATCCCGGTGACCGCTTGCCGGTGGATGTTGTGCGACGCCTCCGGCGCGCTCGGCAGCGCCGGCTCGACAACCACTTCCATCCCGCGGCGGATCGCGCGGAGGTACTGAACGTCCAGTTGGCCCTCGATCCGCACCTTGTCGGTGCCCTCGATTTCCATGATCTTTTCGCCGGCCTTCATGTACTCGCCGGGGCGCTTGGAGATGGTGCGGATCATCCCGTTCACCCCGCTCTTGACCTGGTGCCGCCCCAGGTACACGAGCGCCTCTTTGTAGTCCGCCTCGGCTTTTGCGATCTGGCTGTTCGCCTGGTCCAAGTTCTCAAGGAATCGGGACCACGTGATCTGGTCGTCGAGCAGTTCTTTCGGGGCCGCGCTGCCGGCGCCGAACGCCTTTTTGGTTTGGAGGTATTTCTCTTCCGCCGCGTTCGCTCCCTTGACTGCATTTGCCTTCGCACTCATCGCCGACTCTTTGATCTTCAGCGCGCCTTCGATGCGCGCGGTGACGAGTTGATCGTCCATGTACGCGATCACCTGCCCGGCGGTGACGGGCATGCCCTCGCGGATGCGCTTCAGCGGGGTGTTCTTACCGTTCGGGTTCCGCGGGTGGTACACGATCCGCTCGGCCTTCTGTTGGGCGGAGAGCTTCGGATCGGCCATCAGGGCTTCGTACTCGCCCGGAGCGAACGGGGTGGCGAACAACTCAATGGTGGCGTCCACCTCGGCCGACACGATTTGCCGCTCGTCGTACTGGACGACGCAGTTCGGGATCACCAGGGGCGAACCGCGCGTGACCCCGGCGACGTGCCGCGGGGCCGGGGCGGGGGCGTACAGCGGGCCGCCCGGATCGATGGGGGCAGGAGCGTCGGTCGGTCCGCCGGGGGTACCGGGGGCGGGTTTGTTGCTGCAACCGACGAGCAAGCCGCAGAGAGCGGTCGAAAGGAACGAGAACGCGAGAACACGAGAACGCATGACGTTGTCCTCCAGTGGTCGGACGGTAAGGGTTACAGCCGGGGCCACCGGGGTCTGGCGCTCGCCAGCCGAACCGGGAGGCGGGTTGTCGGGAGCGGTGAGCGGCCAACTGCTGGCGGCGGGTCAGGCGGAGCCGCGCCACCGGGTGCGTCGGGCTCACCGCCGGCAGCGAACCGCGAACGGCTCTTAAAAGAAGAACACGACCTTCTCGTAGAACCACTCCCACACGCCGTGGAACATGGTGTACCCGAGCGCGTGGTCGCCGCACCGGATGCGGGTGCGCACTTCCAGACCCGTGACGAGCCGCTCGCGCGGCACCCACTTTTCGGGGGCGATGCCGTCCATGTTCAGCTTCACGTAGGCGGTCACGACCGGTTCGTTTTCGTCGTGCTCGTTCTTGTTGGGCACCGCCTCGGCCATCAGGTCGTCGCGGTACAGGCGGCCGAGGTAGCGCGTGTCGGTCTCGCTCGACAGTAGCACATCCACTTCGAGGTACTTGCGGTTCCCGCGGTCCTTGTCGACGAGGTGCTTGGTCGGGTCGGCGAACGCCCGCAGCACCTGACCCACGTTCCGCTGCGGGATCTTGAGTTCGAGGTGCCACGG
>DASWYH010000708.1:0-6917 GCA_036405095.1 Gemmata sp.
GCGCTCGCGCCCCCGGGGCGTTCGGCGGCCCATGCGCGGTAACCGCTCGCGCGCGATTGTTCGCGCGAATCTCGAATCCCGACCCGGCGCGAGCGAACAATAGGGTGAATTCGGGTGTCAGTTCGGACACGGTCCCCCGTATTACTTCATGGGGAGGCATCCGATGGTTGCGTATTTCCGGGGGGTACCCCGCACGCTGCTGCTGATCGCGGTCCTGGCGTTCGCCCCGCCGGCGACGAGCGCGGCCCGGAACGCCCCCGCCCCGCCCGCGACCAAACGGGTCGCGGAACACCCCGAGCCCGCGCCGGCGGACCGCGACGACCGGGCGCTCGAAGGGCTGCTCATCATTGCGGGCGTGGTTGCGGTGGTGGTGTTCGTCGCGTGGGTGGCGAGCCGCATGGGCGACAACAAGCCGCACGTGATGGGATGATTCGAGCCGTTTCAAGTGGTCAGTGGTCAGCGGTCAGTGGGCCGAACAGACGAGAAGTGCCCCGGGATCGGAAGGGCACACGGAACGCGCGTCACTCCCTACTGACCACTGACCACGGACCACTGACCACTGATCACTTGAAACTACTGGAACCGGGGCGCCCGTGGCGGTTTCGCCCGCCGTTCGGGCCGTACGGCGGTCACCGGCTCGACCGCCCCATTTCTCCGTTGACACGCCGCGCGCGAACCCGACACTGACGGCACCACTTCGGAGGCGCCGTCATGCTTCGGATCGCTGCTGCCCTTGTTGCCCTCGTCCTTCTCGCGCTCCCGGCCCGTGCCGCGGACCCCGCGCCGAACATCGTGCTCATCGTGGCCGACGACCTCGGGTGCTTCGAGCTGGGGTGCTACGGCCAAACCAAGATCAAGACGCCCAACATCGACAAACTGGCCCGGGGCGGGGCCAAGTTCACCCGCTTCTACTCGGGGAGCCCCGTGTGCGCGCCGGCACGGTGCGTGCTCATGACCGGTAAACACACGGGGCACACCACCGTTCGCAACAACGTGCAATTCAAGAAGGGCGAAGAGGGGCAGTTCCCGATCCGCGCCGAAGACGTCACGGTGGCGGAGCTGCTCAAAGAACGGGGCTACGCGACGGGCGCGATGGGGAAATGGGGCCTGGGGATGTTCGACACGACCGGCAGCCCGATGAAGCACGGGTTCGACCTGTTCTACGGCTACAACTGCCAGGCCCACGCGCACAGCCACTTCCCGAAACACATCTACCGGAACGAGACCCGCATCGAGCTGAAGGACAACGACGGCAAGACCGGCAAGCAGTACACGCAAGACCTCTTCGAGGCCGAAGCGCTCGAGTTCATTGAGGCGAACAAGGGCAGACGGAAGCCGTTCTTCCTATACCTGCCGTTCACGGTGCCGCACGTGGCGGTGCAGGTTCCGGAGGACTCGCTCGGCGAGTACAAGGGGAAGCTCGGCGCCGATCCGGCTTACGACGGGAAGAAGGGCTACCAGCCGCACCCGGCCCCGCACGCGGGCTACGCCGCGATGGTCACCCGCATGGACCGCAGCGTCGGCCGCATCGTCGAGAAGCTGAAGGCCGCCGGGCTGGAGAAGGACACGCTGGTGCTGTTCACCAGCGACAACGGCCCGACGCACAACGTCGGCGGGGCGGACTCCGACTTCTTCCGCTCGGCGGGTCCGCTGCGGGGGCTGAAGGGGAGCGTGTACGAGGGCGGGATTCGCGTGCCGCTGATCGCGTACATGCCGGGCACCATCGAGGCCGGTGCGGTGTTCGACGCGCCGTTCTACTTCCCGGACGTGCTGCCCACCCTGTGCGAGGTCGCGGGGGCGAAGGTGCCCGAGAAGATCGACGGCATCAGCTTCCTCCCGGTACTCAAAGGCGCGAAGCAGCGGTCGCACGAGTTCCTGTACTGGGAGTTCCCCGGATACGGTGGTCAGCAGGCCGTCATCGAGGGCGAGTGGAAGGCGGTGCGGCAGGCGCTCGGAAAGGGTGTCGTGAAGACCGAACTGTACAATCTTACGAAGGACGGGGCCGAGAAAGCCGACGTGGCCGCGCGGCACCCGGACGTGGTCGCCCGGCTCGAAAAGCGGATGACGGACGAACACACCCCGAACCCGCGGTTCCCGCTGCAAGCCATCGACACGAAGTGACCGCACCCGTGGGACCGGCCCCGCGGTGACCGGCGCCCGGGGCGCGCCAGCTCGGACCCGCGCCCTGGGAAGCCGTGCGGCGGCACGTTGACGCCGCGGGGGAAAGGGTTAGATTTCCAGGAGCGAACCCTGTTGAATGGGGCGCGTCCGCCGGTGCCCACGAGGAGCGGACCGTCAGGAATGCTCCGGCCGGCATTCGGCATTTTGGTAGAAGAGTGGCCCGCTCTATCGAAAGGGCCGGACCCCGGCGCGGTGCTCGTTCCGACGCCATGCGGGCGGTCGCTCCCGGGGCGGCGCCTCCGGTTCGTGTTCGCGTCCGGCCGCCCCCCGGTGCCCTGTGCGCTCCGGCTGCGGTCGGCTGGGCCGCCCGTGGCTGCGTCCGAGTTCCCTCACCCAGCGAGGTCGGCATGTTCAATGGTGACGAGTCCGTCCGCATCCGCACGTCCCAACCCGAAGAGGACCTGGAGGAGGCGGTGCGCGACGCGTTCGAGCGGGTGGGGCGGGTGAAGTTCTTCTCCCGCGGGGAGTTCGAGGTGCGCGCCTCGCGGTTCACGACCGCGTTCGCGGAGACGCACATCACCGGCCGCCTGTCGCGCGGTCGGAAGGAGGATGAGTGGGTGCTGGTGGCCGATTACCGGGTCGCGCCCACGGCCCTGTGCTGGGTGCTGCTGGTGCTCGGGGTGGTGTTCCTGTTCCTGCTCGGGGTGCTCATGCTGTTGTTCCCTTTCACCACCAAGGGCGAGGTCCAGCGGGCGGTGTCGGACGCGGTCCACGACGCGCGCGACGCCCTCGAACGCGAGCGCGGTTCGTCGCGGTCCTGATCGGAGGGGCGCCGCGCACCCGGCCCCGAGCGGCCCTTTCTCGGTGGCGCGCGGAGGCCCGTGCGCGGGTGGTGTCGCCGGGCGAGGAACCGTTTCACGCGACCACCCGGAACGGTTTTCGCTCCCTGGGTTGCGTTGGTCCCCTCACCCCGGAGCCGGGCTCATGTGGTCGTTCTTTACGGAGTTCAAGAAGTTCATCCTGCGCGGCAATGTCGTCGATCTGGCCGTCGGGGTGGTGATCGGCACCGCGTTCGGAAGGGTCGTCGAGTCGCTGGTACGCGACATCTTCATGCCGGTCGTCGGGTTGTTCCTCGGCGGGTTCGACGTGTCCGCTCAGTCCGTCACGCTGTACCGGGACGCCAAGCTCGCCTGGGGCGCGTTCGCGCAGACCCTCATCACGTTCGTCATCGTCGGGTTCTGCATGTTCCTCGTGGTGAAGGGTGTGAACGTGCTGCACAAGTACGTTCTGAAGGACGAGAGCGGCGCCCCGGTCGTGGAGCCGACCCCGACCGAGAAGCTGCTCACCGAGATCCGCGATCTGCTGAAGCAGCGCGCCGCACCCCCGCCCGCTGCGTAACGCGGTTGTAAGTACGGCCCCCGGCTCCCCTTCGCACGAGCGGCGGCGCGGCTATCATGCCGTCGTCCCTCCCGCTCACCCTCTCGCGAAGGAGACGAACTCATGCGCGCACTTCGGATCGTGTTCACGCTGGCGGCGCTCGGGCTCCCGGCGGCCCCCGCGCTCGCGGCCGATACATCGGTCAAAAGCGCCATTGTCGGCGTCGATCTGTTCAAGAACGGCTTGGCCATCGTCAAGCGCGAGGTGACGCTCGGCCGGGCGGGCACGTACACCATCGACGACGTGCCCCAGCCGGTCCACGGGACGTTCTGGATCGACAGCACCGGGACCATTGAGGCCGCGGTCCGGATGCGCGACGTCGAGGTGCCGGTTGCGGAGGCGCCCCCGGGGAACCTGCAAGACGACCTCGCGGGCAAAAAGGTGACCGTCCATTTCAAGGGCGACAAGCGGGCGCCGGCGAGCGGCACGGTGCTCCGGTTCAAGCTCCCGAAGGGCGAAGAGGGCGCGGCGAACCGGTTCTTCGTGCTCCAGACCGCGAAGGGCCGCGTGTACATCGAGCCTGGCGAGGTGGCGTCGGTCGAGGCCGAGGACGCGGGCGACAAGGTGACCCGCCGGCGCCCGCAACTGGTGCTCGCGCTCGGCGACACCAATAACGCCGAAACGAAGGTGACCATCCGCTACCTCGCACACGGCATCTCGTGGGCGCCGAGCTACCGCATCGACATTTCCGACCCCAAGTCCCTCCAGCTCGAACAGCACGCGGTGATCCGCAACGAGCTGGCCGACTTCACGGGGGCCGAGGTGCGGCTCATCTCGGGCTACCCGAGCGTGGAGTACGCGCACGTCCGCTCGCCGCTGGCGCCGCGCACGAGCTGGGCCAACTTCTTCGGCGAACTGGCCAGCCACCGCGCCCGTGAGATCGACGCGCTGAGCAACCTGATCGCGTCCCAGCAGGTGGTGACGTTCAACGGGCGCGGTCCGGGCGGGGGGGCGGTTCCGCTCGCCCTGGGCGCGACCCCGGCGGGCGAGGGCGTGGACCTGCACTACCACTCGATCGGCACGCGCACCCTCGCCGACGGGGACACCCTCGCGCTGACCGTGGCGAAGGGCCGGAGCGACTACGAGCGCATCGTGGAGTGGCTGGTGCCGGACACCCGCGACGCGCACGGCTACCCGCAGAACGGGCGCGAGGCGGCGGACGACCTGTGGGACGCGCTGAAGTTCAAGAACCCGCTCGCGTTCCCGATGACCACCGGACCCGCAATGGTGACCGCGAACGGGCGGTTCAACGGCCAGCGCACGTCGTACTGGGTGAACGCGGGCGAGGAGACGCTGCTCCGCGTCGAGAAGGCGCTGAGCGTTCGGACCCGGGCCACCGAGAACGAGCAGCTGAACAAGGACGGCACCAGCCGCGACCTGATCTGGATCGGCGGGCGCCAGTACCGCAAGACGACCGTTGAGGGCGAACTGGCCGCGAGCAACAACCGCAAGGAGGCCATCAAGCTGCTGCTCCGGCGCCGGTTCTCGGGCGAACTGGTTTCGGCGGACGCGGAGCCCAAACGGGCGCTCCGCGAGGAGGGCGTGTACTCGGTGAACAAGCGGCAAGAGCTGGTGTGGAACCTGGAGCTGAAGGGCGGCGAGGAGAAGAGGCTGAAGTACGTTTACACCGTGCTGATCCCGCACTAAGGTCGGTGCGGCGAGAAAGGCTCCCGGGTGTTGTCGGTCGGGCCGTGCCCGACGTTCCCTGGATGTTACGCGGCGGAGCGGATCTACCGGGCGCACGGCCCGCGCCCCCCGCGCGTGGCTCACCCGGTTCGCTACACCAGGCCCCACAGCCGGCGCAGGCCCCACTCGGTGCCGAGCAGAGCAACAAACACCACCAGCCACAGTGGCAGGAACCCGCGGGACCGGTTGCGGTGCCAGTCCGGATAGTACCGGGGCTTCTTCCCGAGGTCCGGCGGCGCTTCCACCTTCAGCTCCTTCAGGAACCCGGGCAGGTCTTCCAGCCGCAGCGCCCGGCCGCCGGTCGGGACCGACAGCCGCTCCATGAACTGCGGGTCGGCGTTGACCCGCAGCATCTCGTCCGAAATGTCCGGCACCGCGATGAACTTGGCCGTCCCGCGGTGCAACTTGTCGGTGCCGTCGGGGTTCTTCTCGATGGTTCCGTCGGGCCGCTTGACCGGACTGGTCACGGAAACGAAGTACTCGCCCGGCGCCGTGGGGCGGAACAGCACCTTGCGCCCGTCCTGGTCGGTCAGGGGGGTGAGCGCGGGCGCCTTCTTCTCGTCTTCGGGTTTGGGCTCCTGCTGCCCGGGGGCGAGCGGCAGGATGCGGACCGCCAACGGCGCGTTGGGGTCGTCGGTCCCGTCGGGCTTCTTCAGCCCGACCCGAACCGTCTGCTCGCCGGTCGCCTTCATCTGCCGGAACCGCGGGCGCGCGTAGGCCTGGCTCTCCTCTTCGTCCTGGTACGCGAGCCAGAGGACGCACTGGCGCCAGAACCGCTCGTGCATGTCGAGGCCGGTGCGCTCTTTCGGCTGCCCGAAGCTGCGCCACAGGTACGTGTCGAAGGCGCCGAGCGCGAGCCACCGGCCCTTGTTGGCGGACCCGCGCTGGGACCCGACCAGCAGGGGCTCGTGGACGGCCGGGTCGAACTCGGTGCCGGCCCGGAGCGCGTTCGGGTCGTTCGGCGCGATGACGACCCGCTCCTCCCGGTCGAACGCCTCCTTGTCCAGGCGCGCGGTCCACGCGAACACGGTGTCGAGGCGCCCCGGGCGGAGCGCCAGCTTGTTGTGCCCGTTGAGCCGGATGCGGCGCCGGGAGTTGTTGATCTCGTCCCACTGTTCCCGGCCCGGGTCGCCCTTCGGGGCCGGTTCGCCGGGCTGCGGCCCGAGCTTGAACATCTTGTTGAGGCCGTTGGGCGTCGGCACCGCCGGG
Source organism: Gemmata sp. (assembly GCA_036405095.1). GTDB lineage: Bacteria > Planctomycetota > Planctomycetia > Gemmatales > Gemmataceae > Gemmata. Next base: position 6,454 of record DASWYH010000708.1, read on the forward strand.
AACTCGACCCGCGGGTTCCCGGTCTTGCGGTCCAGGGCGTCCACGATCGGCCCGCCGGTGACCGGCAGCAGCTCGTTGGGGATGCCGGTGAACGCGAACTCGCCGCCCAGGAACATCACCCCCGTCCCCTTGGTGGTGCAGAGCCGCGTCAGCTCGGTGAGGAAGTTCGGCGCGGCGCGCTGCAGGTGGGCCGCACTGACGTTCCCGATGATGACCACGTCGTAGGCCTGCGCGTCGAGGTTCAGCAGCTTCCGCTCGTCGTCCGAAACGGTCGAATCGGTTTGGCGGATCACCTCGTACACGTCGAACCGCTTCTCCCCGCGGAACGCGTCGCGCAGAAAGGTCTCCTCCCAGCGCAACTGGTCCACGATGAGGACGCGGACCCCTTCCTTTTGAACCGTGAGGTACGTTTCGGACCAGTTGTTGAGCGCCGAGAGTTCCCCCGGCAGGGGTTCCAGCTTGTC
>DASWYH010000709.1:0-2434 GCA_036405095.1 Gemmata sp.
GGGCGCGATCTGGTCGAGCCACGGCGTCTGCGGGAGCGGCTTCCCGCAGGCAATGGCGAGCCGCCCGACGAGCGCCTGAACGCCGGGGTCCTCGAGCTGCCATAGCTCCTGCATCGCCTTCGAGGCGGCCGGCCTCTTGTAGTCCTCCTCGCCGAACAGCAGGTTGTCGCCGTTGTCGTACTTCTCCCACAGCGCGGGGCCGGCGACGGCCAGCCCGCGCAGCGCGGTGGCGACGACGAGGTGCGGGAACCGGTCCACGTCCGGCGAGTACGCGCGGGTCGCGGCGCGCGCGGGGTGCTGGAACGACGGGTGCCCGGACTCGCCGCTCGGGGTGTTGGCCAGCGCTGGCACCCACACCCCGTCGTAGTCGATGAGCTTCAGCCCGTAGGCGCCGGCCCGCGAGCCCGGAACGAGGAGCACGTTCCCGTGTTGCAGGTCCGCGTGCGCGAGCCCGGCCTCGCGGAGCCGCTTGCACAGCTTCGCCCACATCTGGCCCAGCGCGCCGAGCGTGGCGGGCTTCCCGGCCGCGTCCCGCACCACCTGGTTCAGCAGCAGCCCCTCCACCCACTCCATCATCACGATCGGGCGCCACACCCCGCCGACCCGGATGCCCTCGGTGAGGAACTTGAACCCGACCGCGAACGGCAGGCCCGCCCGTTCGAGCGCGGTGCTGATCTTGGCGTACCGGTCGCCGAGCCCGGCGACCGGGCGGGTGAAGCACTTGATGGCCCAGTCGCGCCCGTCGGCCCCGCGCATCTGGTACACGTCCGCGAAGTTGCCCGACCGCGGGAGCGGCAGCCCGGTCGCGCCCACCACGACCTCGCCGTCCCGGAGGTCGGGGTCCGCGAACGCCACCTTCGGGTTCTGGATCGCTTCGTTGAACTCGTGCGACAGCGGCCAACTCATAGCGTCTCCGGGGCAGCGGGGAGGCGGACCGTGATCAGCGAAACGTCGTCGTTGTGCGCGTCTTGGACGGACCGGAACCAGTCCCGGACCGGCTCGGGGCTGCGGGCCTTCAGCGCCTCGCGCGCGGCCCCGAGCCCCGCCCCGCGCGCGTCCGGGTCGAGGAGCCGGGCGGCCACTGCGTCGGTCGCCAGCAGGAACAGGTCGCCGGGTTCGGCGCGGCCCGCGAGCCACTCCGGTTCCGGGCACCCGGTGCCCGCGCTGGGGACCAGGCGCGGGCGGTTCCCGAACCCGGCCGGCGCGTCGATCGGGAACGCGGCCAGCACCTCGGCGCCGCGGACGTGGAACAGGCAACTGTCGCCCACCGCGACCGCGCGCCACGACCACCCCGCCGCCTTATGCGACCGCCGGAGCTCGAACCCCATCAGGGTGGCGAACGACCCCTGCTCCTGCTTTACTGCGGCGTACCACGGGACCGGGCCGGCCGGTTCCGGGGGCTTCCAGCCCTTGCGGACCGCGGCGAGCCACTTGGCGAAGTCCATGGGCTCCGGCGGGCGGAGCAGGAACGCCCCGGCCAGCCGCGCGGCCCACGGGCGCGACTCCCAGCCCTCGCTGGCCCCGTCGCACACCACGAACCGCAACCCGTCGGGAGCCGCGGACGCGGCGTCCTCGTTCTCCTCGGCGCGGTTGCCCTTCTTCGGGGCCGTCGCGCAGACCCATTCCGGGGGCGCAGTTGGTGCGGGCATCTTCACTTCCCGGACGGCGTGACGCGGGTGCCGATGTCGAGGAACCGGACCACCGCGGTGGGGTCCGCGTTGAGCACCACCCCGCGGGCGCCGGGCTTGAGGTCGTGGCCCTCGGCCTTCGCGGCCTCCCAGAGCTTGGGCGGCAGCACGCTCGACATCCGGAACAGCAGCTTGGGGCACACGTCAGTGAACTTCGACTCGTCGGCCGGGAAGAACTCCGGCGGGACCGGGGTACTCGAGATCAGCAGGTTAAAGAGGAGGGCGTTGCCGTCGCTGGTCGCGAGGTTGCGGATCGCCTTCGCGTTCTCCTGGGGGTTGCCATCGGAGGGGAGCCCGTCGGTCATGTTGAGGACGATCGGCGGGTAGGCGTCCGGGTACTGCTCGACGAACCCCTTTACCGCGAGCCCGGCGGCGGCCATCGCCTCGCACATGGGGGTTTTGCCCCCGGCCTCGGCGTCGAACCAGACCGGGAACTTGATCTTCTGTTCGAGGACGCCCCCGACCCCGTCGGGAATCAGCTTCGTGCGGGTCTCGACCCGGAGCGGGTGGTCGCCGACTTTGCTCACGGGGGTGAGGACGTTGAAGGGGGCGGTGCCGCCGAGCCCGGCCTTGACGGTGGCCCCGTACCCGAGGACCCCGATCCGGAAGTAGTCCCGGACCCCGTCGGCCTTGGCCGAGCGGAGCACCACGTTCTGGAGCAGCCGGTTCACCGCGTCGGCCACGGTGGCCGCCTTGGAGGCCCCGCCGGCCCCGACGAACGGTTCGGCCATCGACCCCGACTGGTC
>DASWYH010000710.1:0-9745 GCA_036405095.1 Gemmata sp.
GGGACAAGACCGTCGCCGAGCTCCTCGACCGCGTCTGCGACCGCGGGTTCCTGCGGTTCGGCAACCTGCGCGACGCGGTCGCGCGGAACCAGATGAAGCTGCCCGACCTGAGCGGCCCGGTCGAGTTCGTCACCGGCGACCCGCTCCTGCGCGCCGATACCAACCTGACCTACGCGCTCGACGGCGTGTACCGGCGCGGGGAGTTCTACCTCCGGTGGATCCAACGGTTCAGCTCGCTCTTCTTCGGCACGCCGTGGGGGCGGCTCCTGACGCTCTACCTGCTGCTCCCCTTCGGCGGCGCGTTCCTGGTGCTCATGACCGCGCTGGAGGTCCGGCACATCGGCGGGATGGCCGCGTCCCTCGTGTCCAAAACGTTCGCGCCGAAGCCCCCGCCCCCGGCCCCCGCGGCACCGGCCCCCGCGGCACCGGCCCCCGTCATGGAGTGGGCGTTCGATGAAGAGTCACTGGAGTTCTTCGAAGAAGAAGCAAAGACCCCGACCGATTTCGATCCCGACACGGGGGAGTTCGTCTGGCTCGACCGGGACCGCGTCAAGCTGGTGACCGACGTGCTCACCTCTTCGGCCTCCACCCGGAAGGCCGAAGAGGAGCACCAAGGGTTCGAGCTCCTGACGGTGCCGAACCTCGTGGGCCTCGGCCTCTTCTTCGTGCTGGTGTTGCACGTACCCCGGTTCCGGCGCGCGGTGGTCGCCGCCCTCGCGCTCGTGTGGCGCGGGGTCCGGGGCCTGTTCTGGGAGCTCCCGGGCGCGGTGTGGCACTCGCGCGCCCTCCGCGCGGTCCGGCTCAGCACCACGACCCGGTTCCTCCGGCGGCACTTCTTCAGCCCGCTCCTGCTCGCGCTCCTCGGGGTGGGGCTCCTGGTCGTCATTGGCGCCCCCGTGCGCGTTTTGCTGTGGGGGGGCGCGGCGCTCTTCGTGCTGCTGACCGCGTTCTACAACACGCCGTCCGGGTGGCTCATCCAGGACCGCATCTCCGAGGCGCTCTCGGACTGGTGGCGGATCGTGCGCGTGAACCTGATCCCGGGGCTGATCGGGACCGTGATCGACTGGTTCGGGGCGCTCGCCAACTGGGTCGAGCGGCAGCTCTACAGCGTGGACGAGTGGATGCGGTTCCGGGGCGGCGACTCGCACGGCTCGTTCGCGCTCAAGGCGGCGCTGGGCCTGATCTGGTTCCCGATCGCCTACGTGACGCGGTTCGCGTTCTACCTGCTGATCGAGCCCCAGGTGAACCCGGTCAAGCACTTCCCGGTGGTCACGGTCGGACACAAAGTCGTGTGGCCCACGCTCCCGTCGCTGGCGCAGGTCATCGGCTGGGGGCCGGCGACGGTGATCATCAACGGGTGCCCCGGCGTCTTCGGCTTCGTGGCGTGGGAGCTCAAGGAGAACTGGCGGCTGTACGCGGCGAACCGGGCCGCGGTGCTGAAGCCGGTGGTGATCGGCTCGCACGGCGAATCGATGCGCCGGCTGCTGCGCCCGGGGTTCCACTCGGGGACCGTGCCGAAGCTGCACCGGCGCGCCCGGCACGCGGTGGAGCACGGGGACCGCGCGAAGGCGACCCACCTGCACCACGAACTGGACCACGCGGCCGAGGGGGTTCACCGGTTCGTCGAGCGCGAGCTGCTCCCGCTGCTCGCCGGCCGCCCGGAGTGGGCCGGGGCGGCGGTCCACGTCGGCGCGGTCCGGTTCGGGTGCCAGCGCGCGGAAATCGAACTCACCGCCCCGGCGCTCGGCCGCGACCCGCTCGTGCTCGCGTTCGAGAACATCGGCGGAACCATCGAGGCGAGCGTGGCGCGGACCGGGTGGACCGACAAGCTGACGGAGGGCCAGCGCGAGAGCCTCGTCGCCGCCCTGCGCGGGCTGCTGGACATGGGCGCGGCGGCCCGGTACGAGGCGCTCCCGCGGGACCGCTCCGGCACTCCGGCGCCCGGGTTCGCGGCGCTAGCGCATCCGGTGTCGTGGGCCGAGTGGACCGCCCGGTGGGGACACTCCGCGCGTCCCCGGAGCTGAAACGGAGCCGCGCCTGATTAACCGCCAAACGGACCGGAGGGCCCCGCCGCTGCCCCAAACGGCAGCCCGCAGGCACCCCCACAAGATAATAGCAGGCGACCCGAAGAACTGCCCGGAACCTTTACCCTGTTGGCACATCTAATATGGGCCGCGCAGCTATTCCGCGCGGCCCACTTCTGTAGGGCCGTACACATGACCGCACGGACCGAAACCGCGATCCTCGCCGGCGGGTGCTTCTGGTGCCTGGATGCCGTGTTCGAGCAACTCAAGGGCGTCGAAAAGGTCGAATCGGGCTACACCGGCGGGACCACGTCGGACCCGAGCTACGAAGCCGTTTGCGGTGGGCGCACCGGACACGCGGAAGCGGTTCGCATCACCTTCGACCCGGATGTGGTCTCGTTCCGCGACTTACTGGAGGTGTTTTTCGCGGTCCACGACCCGACCACGCTCAACCGCCAAGGAAACGACGTGGGCACCCAGTACCGCTCCGCCATCTTCTATACCTCGGCGGAGCAGAAGAGCACCGCCGAAAGCCTGATCCGCGAACAAACCGCAGCAAGAATGTTCACCACTCCGATTGTAACGAAACTCGATCTCGCCAACGAGTTCTTCATTGCGGAAGCTTATCACCAGGGCTACTACCGCGCGAACCCGGACCGCGGGTACTGTCAGTTGGTGGTGAGCCCGAAGGTCGCAAAAGCCCGCGCCGCGTTCGCATCGAAGCTGCGTTCCCCGTGATCGCCCGGATCGAGGCCCCCGGGACGCACCGTCATCAGGGTTCGCGAATCCAGCGCTTCAAGTTGTCAGCGGTCCGTGAGCCGAACAGACGAGTCCCGAGCCGCGGCATCTGAAGGGCACGCGGGACGGAGGAAACCCGTACCGAGATCCGACCACGGGCCAGTTGAAACGACTGAATCATTTGCTCTGCACGTCGAACCGCTTCTCCTGGCGCCCCGGGACGACGGTCATTTTCAGTGTGCTCTGCGTGTTGAACCGGGCCGGCAACAGTTCCTTCACGTCTTCGACCTCCGGGCTACCGGGGGCGTCGTACATCTTCCGCTTGCCCACCACCTTCGGCGCGGTGATTTCAACCTTCATCTCCCCTGGGGGAACAACAAGCGCGTACCTCCCGTTCACGATCTCGGTATCCTTGGGGGAGAGTTTCCCATCGGTTGGAACGAACCGGATTAGCCCCTTCGGCAGGAGCTGATCGTCGAGAAACACTTCCCCGGACACGACGGCCTCGGACGACCCACTCGAGCACCCCAGCGCAGCGCAGCCGAGCAGCAGGGCGAACGGAACCGCGGGTGCGATGGTGCGCATAACAGGTCCCCGTATCGGGAGAGAGCCGTGCCCGAAACGAGCGCGGCGAGAACGGTCCCTCTTGGGTCGCTCAGAAGTTCTGCAGCACTTCTCCGCCGTTCATGGTCCCGAGCGCGCGCCACGTCGTGGACGCGATGGAGTTCGGCACGAACCGGACGGAGCCGTCACCGAGCAGCGCGTTCACGCCGCCGGTGTGCTTGCTCCGCGCCCCTTTGTAGGAGTTCCCGGAGCCCGATGTGGTGCACGGCGGGTTGATCCCGTTGTTCAGGCAGTACGGGGTCACATCGGTGCCGCTGTTCGGGGTGTTGATCGTCATGAACTGCGTGCAGGGGCGGTCGTCGTTGAGGAAGTCGCCGCGGATGTCGAAGTCGGTGTCGTTTGCGGCCATGACGATTTCGGACATGAGCAGCGTGTTCGAGGTGCCATCGGAGATGTCGGTGAGCTTCACCTTGCGCGGCGAGCTGCTCGACACGTTGTCGGTGTACCCGAACGGGGCGACCCCCAGTGACGGGTTCTGGAGCGAGTCGCCCGAGTTGTACGGCACCGCCTGGTTGCCCCAGTTGATGACGTAGCTCCCCCGCGCGCGCCAGTACGCGTCCCCTTGCCAAATGGCGTTCGTGCGATCACTCGGACAGTAGTACAGTGGAGCGGTCTTCGCGTAGATCCCGTTCGTCGTGCCGGTGTACGTGTTCGGCTGCTGATAGAAATGAACGGTCTGATCGAATTTCGCGTAGTGGTTGCCCTGCTCGACATAGGGCCACACGAGCACGGCCCACACGCGCCGGGGGTTGTTCCGGTTCCCTTCGGGGAGTTGGCCAACGGCGTCGTGCATCCCGTGCATCGCCAGCCCCCACTGCTTGAGGTTGTTTTGACACTTCATGCGCGCCGCGGCTTCGCGCACCTTCTGAACCGCCGGGAGCAGCAAACCGATTAGGATGGCAATGATCGCGATGACAACGAGCAACTCGATCAGCGTGAACGCGCGCCGCCGAATGGGGATAGATCCGGCCACGAGAGGCCTCCGAACGAATGGAAGTGGAATTACCGTGAGTCGAGGCGAATTGACGTGTTGAATCTACCCGATGCCAAAACCGTTTGCTACTGAGAATTTCCACAAGTGCCGCTCGGTGTACCGAGCGGCACCGGCCGAATCAGATTTTGCCGTCGAGCCCGAGTTGGTGGAAGTAATGTGTCACCGTGTCCTGGTTGTCGAGCAACCACTCGATGCTGGGCTCGTTCGCCAGTGCCTTGCGGATCACCTTCACCGTGGCCTCCCGGTTCACCGCGAACAGGCCCGCGTGGTCCAGTTCCCCGTGTGGCACGCTCAGCACGCTCGGATCGAGCCACACGCTGTAGATGATCCCGATATCGTTCACCTGGTCCTTCGGGATCAGCCCCTCACGCACCGCGTCCAGAACCCCGTTGGCGATCCCCGCTTGCACGCTCCCCATCAGAATCCCGGTGTACCGCGAGCTGTTCACCGTCACCTTGCTCACCATCAGCGTCGCGGGCTTCACCTGCGCGTCGCTGTTGAGGATCGCAAACACCCGCGTGTGCCCCTTCACCTGGTCCCCGACCAGGGTCGCCAGCGCGGTCCCGACCGGCCCGTCGAGAGCCCCGATCACGATCTCCGGTTCCGCGCACAGGTAGTCCTTGTCGCCCTCGACCAGCGCCTCGCCCGTCCGCATCACGATCCGGCTTGCCATTGCGTCTCCTCGCGTTCCGTGTGAAACCGAAATGAGCGTCGAGCGCTGCAACCAGCGGCGGCGCGTCGAGCGCGGCCCGGCGCGCCGGACCGCCCTTCCCCGAAGCCAACGAGACAACCGCAACAATCACCCCGACGATCAGGAGCACAATCGCGATCAGCCGGATGATCTTCATCCAGCTCCACGGGCGCTCCCCGGACACCTTCCCGGTGCGCCCGTTGATGAGGAGCTGGAACAGCTTCTCGTGGTACCGGTAGTTCGCGACCCACACCGGCAACAGGCAGTGCTTGAACGTGACCCCGAGGTAGCGCGTGTCGGTCGATTCGATGCGCTGGTGGTCGCCGCCGATGTCGCGCCGGATCAGGTTGTGAATGGTGGGCTGCATGAGCCCCTTCGCAATCACCAGCCCCTCTTTCAGATCCACCGCGTAGCGCTCGGTTTTCAGACCGGCGAGAAAGGAGTCCTGGAAGACCTCGAGTTCACTTGTGTTCCAGGGCTCTAGCCCGTCAATGAGGTGCGGCGGGACGCTCTTCGAGCCGCACACGAGCACATCATCGAAGAAGTGCTGGACCTCGCCGGACACCGAGTACCAGTGCGTTTTGGTGACCGTGCGCGAGCGCCGAACGTCGTTCCCCTGGGCGTCCTTCTCCGTGTAGTACTCGGTCTCCCGGTAGTCGTCGCCGCGCATCCCGTGGTAGCGGGTGTACGTCATCGCGTCGTAGGTCCAGTACGGCAGGTACACGCCCGCGAGCTGGCCGAGGTTCGCCACCCGCTTCAGTTCCGTCGGCGCGAACCAGAGCCCGTGGAGCCAGCGCTCGAACGATTCGCGCGCCTCGCGCAGGTCCACCCGGAACGGGATGAGCGACTCGGGCCGCAGCATCCCCTCCACGGCTTCGGGCTTGTTTTCCAGGTGCGTGCTGCAAAACGGGCACGAGTCGGTCACGACCTTGTCTTCGAGCAGCACCTGCGCGCCGCACCCGCCGCACGTGGTCTGCGTGGAGCGCCCGGCGATCCCGCCGACGTTGCCCTTAACGAGTTTGCTGGCGTACTCGTTGAAGCTCCGCTCCTCGACCTCCGCCCCGCCCTCTTCGACCTGGGACGTGTGCCCGCAGTACGGGCACTTGAGCGCGCGCGCCCGCGGGTCGAACTCGACCTTCGCGCCGCAGTTCAGGCACGGGAACAGCTTGCCCGGGGGCGGGGCTTTGGTGACCGTCGGCTCTTTGTCCACCGGCGGCTTGGTCGCGGGCGGGAGCGGTGGCGGCGCGTCGCCGGCGGGCGGCAAGGGCGGAGGCGTGCTCATGGGAAGAAACCCGAAAGACGATGTACGAAAGCCAGTCCAGGGCCACACCACGGAAGGCGACCCGGGGTGCCCAAGACAGAGCCCCGTGCGTCTGGCCTTTGCACCCCGAGGGGTCGCCGGGCGTAGCACAGGGCGGGAGCCCTGTGGCGAAAGCGGACAACGGACCACTTGAACCGACGGGAATCCGAAAGAGGCACAGGTGCGGGTTTCGGATTCCGGGCGTGTTAGTGCCGCTCCGTCTCAACCGGGCGGGAGCGGCGGCGGGATGCTCGCGAACAGCGGCGCCAGTTCGGGTTGCGCCTCCGCGGCGGCCCAGCCGGCCATGCCCGCCCGCCACACGAGCGTGGCCCGCGTGATCCGCCCCGCGCTCACGTGCTGTTGGAGCGCGGCCAGGTCGAACGGACCGGCCGAGGCCCCGTTGATGGCGGCGTGGAACGCTACCGCCGTCGGCAGCGGGGGCGGGCCACTTGCGCTCGCCGGCGGCGCCGTGTTCGCGGGTGTCACAACGCCCGACGCCCCCGACGCGCCGGCGAACGCGGTCCCCATCTGGTTACCGATCGCGACACCCGCGCCGAGCCCGGCCCCCAGACCGGCGAGCCCGCCGGGGTTCGCGGCAGCGGTGGGGATCGCTTCTGCGGTCTGGAACTTCGCGTACTGGTCGAGGTTACCGAGAACCGCCATCTGGGAACGCTTGTCGAGCGCCGCTTCCACCTCTGGCGGCAGCGAGATGTTTTCAACGAAGAACTGGGTGAGCGAAACGCCCATCTTCGCCATTTCCGGCGCGATACGTTCCAGCGCGATCCGGCCCACCCGCTCGTAGTTCCCGGCGAGGTCGAGCATCGGGATCTTCGACGCCCCGAGCGCGTCAATGAACCGGGACACCACCACGTTGCGGAACTGCGCCGAAATCTCGTACAGCTCGAACGACGGGTCGGTGCTGACGAGTTCCTTCAGGAACGTGCCCGGATCGGTGACCTTGAAGGCATAATTCCCGAAGGCGCGGAGCCGCACCGGACCGAACTCGGGGTCGCGGTACATGACCGGGTTCTGCGTGCCCCACTTCTGGTTGGTCCACTGCCGCGTGGAGATGAAGTACACCTCACACTTGAACGGGGACTCGAACCCGTACTTCCACCCGAGGATGGTGGAGAGGATCGGCATGTTGTTGGTGTCGAGGGTGTACATGCCCGGGAGCTTCACGTCCGCGAGCTGGCCCTCTTTCACGAACCCGGCGGCCTGCCCCTCACGGACGACGAGTTTCGCCCCGTTCTTGATCTCGTTCTTGTGGCGGGTGAACCGGTGCGCCAGGATCTCGTTCTGGCTCGGCTCGGTCCACTCGATGATGTCGATGAACTGGCCCTTGGCCCAATCCATAAGTCCCATGATGTTCCCCGTGTTAGGGGTTAAGTGCCGACTAGCGGGAGCCGCGAAAGGTGAGGCTAACCCGTCCCGATTTCTTCGTCCACGGCGAATTCACTTTTCGGGTCCGAGCCCAGAAAATTGGGATTCGAGGGGGGCGCGCTCCGGCACCGCTGTCAGGACTTACCCAACACGAGGTCTATCACCCAGCACCCGCGGACGTGCGGACCGGTTCCACGGCAGTGATTCAAGATGTCCTCGTCATTGCAGCCCGCATCCTGGAGCGCGTCTGCAAGGATCGGCATCGCGCCGAACTCGTGGGACTCGTACATCTGAGCCGCGAGCGCGCGAACGGTTTCCGTGCGCCACTCGTCCACGAACGACATCCGACGGAACGGGCTCCCGGAGACGCACCGCAGCAAGTCGGCTTGCACGGCCCGTTCGGCCTCGTGCTCCGGTTGGCGGGCACGAGCGGCATACGAAGCGGCTTGGATCGCCACCCCATCCGCCGAGGAATAGCAATGTGCCACAGACGCCGCAGCTTCTGCAGCCGCGTACCACGTGTTGTCGCCCTCCGCGCCATCCATCCCCGCGTGGAACGCCGCCCTGGCCGCATCTGTCCGGAGTTGCTCCAGTCGCCCGAGCGCACCATCACCATCCGCGTATCGCTCCGCGGCCTCAACACCTTTTCGGCTCCGCCCATCGTACAACAGGTGCCAGATGCGGCGGCAGCACGCAACCGCGAACAGCAACATTTTCCGATTGCTGACACCACCGCGGCGCTGAACGAAAGCCAACATCGGGTGCGAATCGTGGCAAACGGCCCATTCGGCTTCGGTCACGATGCCCTCCCAACTCGTGGCCTACTCATGACAGGTCCACCATCGGCACACGCGGCCCAGCCCGCGGCGGTACGCCAGAATCTCGTCGCAGTCGCCCCCCGCACTTTGAAATGCGCCTGCGTGGTGTGGTCAATATGGCGGCAACAAGCGACGGGCGGCATGAGCCAACACCCAGGCGAAGAATGCGGCGTTCCGCGCCGGTAGCGCCCATATAGCCAGGCGCTGTGCCGGGCGCGGTTCGGTCCGCCACGACTCCGACGCAACTCGTTCCGCGAGCGATTCCACCCAACGAACCGACCGCGGCCAATCGATTACGCCCGCGAGCCACTCCGGCGGAATCCCGCCCTTCCCCACTCGGGCGCCGACCAGCGCCCCGGTGATCGCAGCAACTGTATCGGTGTCACCCCCACAGCGAATGACCGACTGCACCGATGCCCGAAAGTCGTCCTGGTGCCGCAACCACGCGTACAGCGCCACCGGAACCGTGTGGTACATGTAACCGCTAACACCGCGCGACGAGCCGAGTGCCCGCGCGTACTCCTCGACCGAGCGCCCGGCGAGAAGATCGTTCTCGGCAACACTGAGCGCCGCCAGCAACGGCTCGGCCGCTTTGTGAGTACTCAGAAGGGAGCGCAGTTGCGAAAAGAAGGGTGCCGGTTCGAGGGGAGGGGCGCCGTGTGTCTCCGCGGCCCTGTGCGCGGCCCAGGCGACCGCCAGCGCGCCACACTCGGCCTTGGGGTCGGTGTGGGTGATGCGGGTCGATGCACGAACGAAAGCCGTCAGCCGCGCAGAGTCCGCTCCGAGCGCCAGCCCGAGGACCGGCGCCCGCATCGCGGGACCGTTGCCCGCGGAGTAAACCCCGCTGCGGTCCGATGACCCCCCGAGCCACAATTTCGCGCACGCGCGGATCGTTTCGCGCCCGGTCCCGGCCGGGAGCCCGGCCGCCCACCACCGGAGCCGGCGCGCGAGATCACGTCGGAACACATCGACGCTCCCGCCGGAGCGGAGGAGTGCCTGCCCGGTGAGGCACCCGTGTTCGGTGTCGTCCGAGAACATCCCACGACCGAAGAAGAACTGATACCGATCGAGGTGCGGAAAGAGCCTCTGCCCCCGCCGCGGGGACAGGTTTTCAAGAGGGAGACCGAGAGCATCGCCGACAGCGAGCCCGAGCAACGAACCGACGAGCACATC